>DCHV01000002.1 GCA_002314945.1 Prevotellaceae bacterium UBA1743 | reverse complement strand
CCATGTCTGCCCATTGGCAGCTCATCAGTGTTACTAATCGAGACATAAATTACATTCTTTTTTATAGAGTTGTTTTTATCACTTTCTTGTTTGCCCGTTACCCTTGATAATCCACTTGTAGGTGGTTATCTCTTCCAGGGCCATCGGTCCTCTTGCATGAAGCTTCTGGGTAGAGATACCTATCTCTGCACCCAATCCGAATTGAGCTCCGTCCGTAAAACTGGTAGGTGCATTGTGATAGACACATGCCGCATCCACTGTCATCAGGAAACGGTGGGCTGCCTCCTCATCCTCCGTGATGATACATTCCGAGTGTCCCGAACCATTGTGCATGATATGTGTCAGGGCCTCGTCCAGCGAATCCACTATACGTAGGGCCATCGTGTAGGAAAGGAACTCCGTGCCATAACTCTCTGGAGTGGCAGGACGCAAGAGATTCTCCGGATAATTGCCACGCAAGGCCGCCAGTCCTCTCTCGTCGGCATAGATCAGTACATTGCTGGCTTGTAGTGGAGCGCACAGAGCGGCCACATCTTCCAGACGATCCTGATGCACCAACAAACAATCCAACGCATTGCATACACTTACGCGACGTGTCTTGGCATTCTGCACGATGCGCTGTCCCTTCTCCAGGTCTGCCTCCTTGTCGAAGTAGGCATGACAAACCCCTGCTCCAGTTTCTATCACAGGCACTGTCGCTTCCTGACGCACGAAATCAATCAATCGCTTGCTACCACGTGGAATGACCAAATCCACCATGCCCCGAGCATGGAGCAGTTCGGCCGTAGCCTCGTGCGTGGCAGGCAGTAGAGTAACCACCTCCTCTGGAAGTCCATATTGCTTCAGTATTCCGTGGATAAGTTCCACTTCCGATTGATTCGTCACATCCGCATCACGTCCTCCTTTCAGGACACAGGCATTTCCCGATTTCAGACAGAGCGAGAAAACATCAAAGGTCACATTCGGTCGAGCCTCATAGACGATACCTATCACGCCAAAGGGTACCGACACACGACTCAGTTCCAATCCGTTGGGCAGAATATGATGTTTCAGTACTCTTCCCAGTGGATTGGGAAGTGAACTCACCTTGCGCATATCATCAGCCATGCCCTCTATACGTTCCTGGGTCAGTTTCAGACGGTCGTACAGTGGGTTCTCCTCCTCCATGCGACTCAGATCCTGTGCATTGGCCTTTAGGATACGATCCGACTCACTCACCATGGCATCAGCCACAGCCTCCAGCACTCTGTTTACGAGTGCGTTATCAGCAAGAGCAAGCGTCCGGCTCGCCTCGCGTGCTTTCAGAAACAGTTCATTCAACATAGGAATTCCGTGCAAGGGGTATTGTCCCTGTCTGTCATTATTTTTATCAGAATATCCTCCCTTTTTCCATTGGCAATCACCACCGAGATACCATGCGAAGCCACCTTGCTCGCCACACCGCTCTTCGATTTCATGCCGCCTCGTCCCACTTTCGAGGACGAAGTCTGAATGTATTCGCTCAGGTCCTTTCCCGGTTTCACAATACTTATCAGTCGGGAATTTGGATCTTTTGGATTACCTGTGAAGATACCATCTATGTCACTCAGGATAATCAGCATATCCGACTTTGTCATCTCAGCCATCAGCCCCGACAACTCATCATTATCCGTAAACATCAGCTCCGTCAGCGAGACCGTGTCATTCTCGTTCACGATGGGAATCACCTCATTCTCCAACATCACTCGTATGCAGTTCTTCTGATTCTTGTAGTGTTCCGTGTCCGAGAAATTCTCCTTTGTCGTCAGCACCTGACCCACGGAGATGCCATATTCGCGAAAGAACTCGAAATACCGGTTGATCAGTTTGCATTGTCCCACGGCCGAGAAAAGTTGTCTCTGATCCACGCTATCCAGGTCCCCCTGAATATGTTTCAGTTCTCCCCTGCCACTCGCCACGGCACCTGAGGAAACCAATATCACCTCGTGCCCCATTTTCCTGAGTGAAGCAATCTGATCCACCAAGGAAGACATCCTCGTCACATCCAGCGACCCATCCATCCTCGTCAGTACATTGCTCCCAATTTTTATAGTTAATCTCATCTATATTTCTTCTTTTTCATGACAAAGGTACGAGTAAGCGAGAGAAATACAAAATAAACGCACATTTATTTTTATTTTCGAATTATTGGAACAGCGAGAGCCAAAGAAAGTTTACTTTTAGTTGGGTGAGTCGCGAGGAGATTCGACGGAGTCAAATTTGCTTGAGCTGCTAAGCCTAACAAAATTCATTTTTGATTGGGTGAAACTCGAATTTACAGACCTACCTTGGTATTTTACGTCCTAAATGCATTCATATCGAAGTAAGTCCGTAGCTCCTTCGAAGTGATATCGGAATAACATTATATCAGTTCCAATCCACCTCCAATTCATCTCCAATATTTTTCAGTTTTAATTGGACTTGAATTGGACCTGAATTGGAGGTGAATTGGACTTATATCGGTATTACTACGAATGGTTATCGAGGATTGACCATGGTCATTATGGTCAATCGTCAACAGTCATTAGTCAATAATCATTAGCGAAATTGACTATATATAGGAAAGGATTTCTTGTGCGGCCAATTCGGGAGCTTCGGTATCTCCCAACAGGTTGGCCATTTCCTGATATCCCTCCAACTGGAGGGTGCGTGCTTCTCCCCCGGGAAGAAGAGAGAGAAGATGAGTGCGGACGTCCTGTACCGTCATGCCATCGGCAACGAGTTCAGGGACAACCTGACGCCCTGCAATGAGGTTGACAAGGGAGATATAGGGGACGTGGAGGAAATGACGTCTCGCCCATGAGACGAGTCGTCCTGCCCGGATATAGTAGCATACGACCTGGGGAACCTGAAACAGAGCGGTCTCAAGTGTGGCGGTACCACTCGTGACGAGGGCGGCTGTGCTATGCTGGAGGATGGCGTATGTCTGGTCGCGCAGGACACGGACAGGGACATCACCGAGCCACTGGCTATAGTAGGCGTCATCGATGCCTGGAGCGGCTGCGAGGACGAGCTGATACCGGTCGCTGAGGGGTGCTGCGGCCTGAATCATACGGCTGAAATTGTCGCGTATTTCCTGACGACGACTCCCTGCGAGGAGGGCAATGACCGGACGTTCGTCAAGTCCATTTGTGCGGGTGAAGGTCTGAAAATCACGCGGGTGGGTAGCTTGATAGCGGCTCACCTCGGAGCGCGTGGGATTCCCTACATATCGAATTGGGTAATGGTGTTTCTGCTCGAAATATGCTACCTCGAAGGGGAGGATGCTGAGGAGACGATCCACATCGCGTCGGATATCGCGGATGCGGTATTCCTTCCATGCCCATATCTTGGGGGAGATGTAGTAGAAAACAGGGATGGAAGTATGGGCTTTCACATACTTGGCTATCCTCATATTGAACCCCGGATAATCGACGAGGATAAGGGCATCGGGCTGCCAAAGGCGTATATCTTCCTTGCACTGGCGTATGCCACGCAAGATGGTGCGTGCGTGCATCAGAACGGGGATGAATCCCATGTAAGCGAGGTGGCGATAGTGACATACGAGGGTGGCTCCTGCAGCTTGCATGAGGTCGCCCCCGTAGCAACGGAACTCGGCCTGAGGATCCTGCCTGAGCAAGGCCTGTATGAGGCAACTGGCGTGTAGGTCGCCACTGGCTTCTCCTGCAATAAGATAATATTTCATAGGATGGGGAGTGTGAGGGATTGGAGTTGCGAGAGCGAGGGAGTATCCGTAACATCGATGTGCAGAGGAGTGACGGAGACTATGCCATGCTGCAAAGCCCAGTAGTCGGTATCATCTGCCTCGGGCTCGAGATTGACAAAGTGTCCCCCGAGGCGGAAAGTGTCTTCGCATGATGTATCATCCCACTCTGACTCCCAGCGACCTCGCGCCATGCGACATACGCGAATACCTTGCAGCAAGGGAACGTGAGGGAAGTTGACATTGAGGAAAACCCCAGGTGCGAGTCCGTTCTGCAAAACCCAGGACGTGATGTGGAGTACCGCCTTCTGATAGGGAGTGAAATCACACTTCAATTCTCTGGTCATGAGACTATAGGCAATGGAAGGAATGCCTCGTACACAACCCTCGGTGACGCAACCTACCGTGCCGCTGTAATGAAGACTGACAGAGGCGTTGTCGCCATGATTGATACCGCTCACAACAAGTGCGGGGGAACGAGGTACGAGACGGTCGAGAGCCAGTTTGACACAATCGACAGGAGTACCCGTACAGGAGTAGATGCGGCATCCCGGAGTGTCCTCGATACGAGTCACGCTGACGGGCTTACCCGTCGTAATGCTACAGGCTGCTCCAGAGCGTGCTTCGTGGGGCGCTACGACAATCACATCGGCCAGGGAAACCAGCCAATGAGCGAGGCAACGGAGTCCCTGTGCCTGTACTCCGTCATCGTTGGATACCAATATCAGAGGTCGTTCTACCATTCCTTTTTATTCACAAATCGGCTGCAAAAGTAATAAATAATGGCTGAAATTCGGCATATATGAAAAGAATTTCTTACCTTCGCGCAATAATTGTAAATTCGGACGAATAGCAAACTGCAACAAACAGATGGGAAAGACAATCGCAATAGCCAACCAAAAAGGTGGTGTAGGAAAAACCACCACATCGATGAATCTGGCTGCCTCGCTGGCTGCACTGGACAAGAAGGTGCTGCTGATAGATGCTGATCCGCAAGCCAATGCCTCCTCGGGACTGGGAGTAGATGTGAATCAGGTGGAAACTTCGGTCTATAACCTGCTTCTGGACCATGTCGATGCACGGGAGGCCATCTACACAACCGACATCAGCGGACTGGACATCATACCCTCACACATCGATCTGGTGGGGGCCGAGATAGAGATGTTGCAGATGCCTAATCGCGAGAAAGTGATGAAGGAGGTGCTCGGACGGGTGAAGGATGACTATGATTACATCCTGATTGACTGCAGCCCCAGCTTGGGACTGATCACCGTGAATGCCCTGACTGCGGCCGACAGCGTTATCATCCCTGTACAATGCGAGTATTTCGCCTTGGAGGGCATCAGCAAGCTCCTGAACACTATCAAGATAATCAAGAGCAAGCTGAACCCCGAACTGTCCATCGAAGGCTTCTTGCTGACGATGTACGACAGCCGTTTGCGTCTCTCGAATCAAATCTATGACGAGGTGAAGCGACACTTCGAACAGATGGTATTCAAGACCGTCATCCCACGTAATGTACGACTGAGCGAGGCTCCCAGCCACGGACTGCCTGCCATCCTGTACGATGCCGATTCGTTAGGCTCCAAGAGTCATCTGGCATTGGCAAAGGAAATCGTAGAGAAAAATACCAAGAAAGCTTAACCCAACCAATCCCATACAACACACATGGCAATACGTAAGAAATACCCAGCATTGGGGCGAGGGCTGGACGCCCTGATAAGTACCGAGGAAATACACACCGAGGGAAGTTCCAACATCTGTGATGTGGAAATGAGTCTGATAAAGCCCAATCCCAACCAACCACGCAGAGACTTCGATGATGACAGTCTGCAGGAGTTGGCCAACAGTATCCGTCAGATAGGCGTGATACAGCCTATCACCCTGCGTGATATGGGTGACGGGACCTACGTCATCATCGCAGGAGAGAGACGCTGGAGGGCAAGCCAACGGGCAGGACTGGTACACATACCTGCCTACATCCGTACCGTGGACGACGAGAACATGATGGAGATGGCTCTGGTAGAGAATATCCAGCGACAGGATCTTTCGGCCATGGAGATTGCTCTGGCCTATCAGCACCTGATAGAACAATATGGCATGACACAGGAGCAGTTGAGTGATAAGGTAGGAAAGAATCGTTCTACTGTCACCAACTACCTTCGCCTATTAAAATTACCTGCCAACATACAGGTGGCCCTACGCAACCGAGACATCGACATGGGACATGCACGTGCCTTGCTTTCGCTGGATGACCCCACGGCTCAACTGAAGATCTTCTCCCAAATAAAGAAGGAGAATCTGAGCGTACGTCGCGTGGAGGAACTGGTGAAGGAACTGACCGAGGGAGGTTCGGTGAAGACCGATGGGAGAGCCTTCCGACAGAAAGGGTCCAATCTGAGTTCAGAATACAGCATACTGAAGGATAGCTTGAGCCAGTTCTTCCATACCAAGGTACAACTGACCTGCTCGGACAAGGGAAAAGGAAAGATAAGCATTCCCTTTGCCAACGAGAATGAATTGGAGCGACTGATTGAACTGTTCGACAAACTGAGGAATTGATACGCGCATCCATCACATATCCATCGAGGGTCATCGTTCTGCTATGGTATCTGTGCATCGCATTTCCCCTGAAAGCACAGGAACTGGTGGAATCGGATCACACTCTACCCATCGACACGACGGGATTGGGTCTGCAGGTAGATAGTGTAATGGAAAAGACCGTAGCACGACAGCCCGAAGTAAAATTCAAGCCCGATCCCATACGCGCTATGTGGCTCGGACTTGTCTTTCCTGGTGGTGGACAGATCTACAATCGAAAATACTGGAAACTACCCATCTTCTACGGAGGATTCTTGGGATGTGCCTATGCCCTCTCGTGGAACAACCAGATGCTGCGGGACTACTCGCAGGCCTATCTGGACATCATGGACAGCGACCCCTCGACAAAAAGCTACGAGAAGATGCTTCCCATGGGCTATAGCATAGAGGGAAAGGAGAGCCGATTCCAGGACATCTTCAAGCGCAAGAAGAACTATTTCCGTAAATATCGGGACATGAGTCTCTTCGCCTTTGCAGGAGTGTATCTGCTGTCGGTAATTGACGCTTACGTGGATGCCGAACTGTCCTCCTTCGACATAAGCCGCGACCTGAGCTTGAAACTGGAACCAGTTTATATAGAGACAGACAAAATGACGGCACGACGCCACGGGGGGACCCCAGGCGTGCAGTGTAGTGTAAACTTTTGATCACATAACACACCAAATGAACAGACTATGAGACATATCCGAAACCTGATAGCAAGCATCCTGGGACTGATACCCGTGCTCACCATGGCACAGGTACAGACCGATACACTACAAGAGGCTACGGACTCCACCGAAACAGTACTGCCGGAGGGAATGCAGTCGAGAGAAGTGGACAGCCTGTTGAACGAATGGAATACACGCAATTTCCTAATCTTCGACGAGCAATGTGAGACAACCGGGGAAAACCCAACTTTCAGCGACGAGGAATACATCCATCGGCTGGGCCGCCTGCCTAACGTGATACCCATGTCCTACAACAACATGGTGAAGAAATTCATCGACCAGTATAGCGGACGACTCCGTCGTACGGTGAGTGTCCTGCTGGGAGCCGGCAATTTCTACTTTCCTCTCTTCGAGGAGGCTTTGGAAAGTTACCAATTGCCCTTGGAACTGAAATACCTGCCTATCATAGAGAGTGCTCTCAATCCCAAGGCTACGAGCCGTGCTGGAGCTGCGGGCCTATGGCAGTTTATGGTGGGCACGGGCAAACAGTATGGACTGGAGGTGAACAGCTTGGTGGACGAGCGATGCGACCCCATCTTGGCGAGCTATGCCGCAGCCCGCTATCTGAAGGATTTGTACAATATCTTTGGAGACTGGCATCTGGTACTGGCTTGCTACAACTGCGGACCAGGTACTGTAACCAAGGCTATAAAACGTGCGGGTGGAACTACCAATTATTGGGAACTATGTCCCTACTTACCCCGCGAAACACAAGGATACGTGCCAGCCTTCATCGCGGCCAACTACATTATGAGCCACTACTGCGACCACAATATCTGTCCTGTGAACACCACACTGCCACAAGGTACTGATACGCTGATGCTTAGTCGCGACGCGGACATGCGACGTATCGCGGAGGTGTGTGGCGTGGATATGGATGAACTGAAAGCCCTCAACCCCGTGTATCGCACCAACTTGATTCCAGGAGAGACACGTCCCAGCTGTCTGAGGATGCGTACGGAACATATTCACAAATTTCTGGAAGCAGGAGATACAATCTATACCAGTCGTGCACGCGCCATTGCCGAGGCACGCAAAGATGTGGAAGAAAATGCCCCTGTGCGCGAAAAGGGCAGCAAAGCCTCTAAGAAGGGGGGTACCCAAAAGACGGTAACGGTACGCAAGGGAGATACCCTGGGATCCATCGCCAAGAAAAACGGAACGACGGTGGAGAAGTTGTGTAGATTGAACGGAATCAAAGGAACTGCTATCCGCGAAGGGCAGAAGTTGCAGGTAAAATAACGAATAGGGACGACTGGAGAATACACCAAAAATGGAAGAACTGAGAAGCAGGGAACAGGAAGATGAAAGAATGGTGAGCGAAGCTTACCAACACTTGGTGGAGACCTATCTGAATTCACATCATCGAAAACATGTCGAGATAATAGATAAGGCGTTCAACTTCGCCAAGCAAGCGCACAAGGGAGTACGACGTCTATCGGGGGAACCCTATATCATGCACCCTATCGCTGTGGCACAGATTGCTTGCGAAGAGATAGGTCTGGGTAGTACGAGCATCTGTGCTGCTTTGTTGCACGATGTAGTGGAGGATACCGATTACACGACTGAGGATATAGAGAATATCTTTGGAGCCAAGATCGCACAGATTGTGGACGGGTTGACCAAGATATCGGGAGGTATCTTTGGCGACAAGGCCTCGGCTCAGGCAGAGTCCTTCAAGAAACTCCTGCTGACTATGAGTGACGATATCCGCGTCATCCTTATCAAGATATCGGACCGCATGCACAACATGCGCACCTTGGGAAGTCAGCTACCCAACAAACAATACAAGATAGCGGGAGAGACACTCTACATCTATGCACCACTGGCCAACAGGCTGGGTCTGAACAAAGTGAAGGAGGAACTGGAGGATCTTAGTTTCCGTTACGAACATCCCGAGGAATACGCACAGATAAAGGATGATTTGGCCCAGGTGGAATCGCATCTGCACGAAATCTTCCAACAGTTTACCGAACCTATCCGTGAACAGCTGAACAACACGGGTCTGAAATACGAGATACACGAACGCATAAAGCGCCCCTATAGCATCTGGTGCAAGATGCAGAATAAGCACGTTACCTTCAATGAAATATACGACATTCTGGCGGTTCGAGTAGTTTTCGATATGGATCATGTGGAGGACGAGGTGGCTGAATGCTTCCATATCTACTCCATTGCAAGCCGTATTTACAAACCGCACCCCGAGCGATTCCGCGACTGGCTTTCTCACCCCAAAGCAAATGGATATCAGGCGCTTCACACTACCCTGATGAGTAAGACGGGACGATGGATCGAAGTGCAGATACGCAGCCGCAGAATGGACGACATGGCTGAACATGGCTTTGCCGCCCACTGGAAATACAAGGATGGGGGAATGTCAGATGAGATTGGTAGCGAAAACGAACTGGATAAGTGGCTACATACTATTCGCGAGATTTTGGATGACCCTCAGCCTGATGCCATAGACTTTCTCGATGCTATCAAACTGAACCTCTATGCAAGCGAGATATTTGTCGTTACGCCCAAGGGAGAGTTTAAGACAATGCCAGCTGGAAGTACGGTGCTCGACTTTGCCTTTGAAGTGCATACTTTCATGGGAACCCATTGCATGGGAGCCAAGGTAAATCACAAACTGGTACCTATCACCTATCGATTGGAGAGTGGAGATCAAGTGGAAATTCTCACTTCGAAAAATCTGAAGGTGACGAAGGAATGGCTCGATTTCATCACCACCGCTAAGGCACGCGGAAAGATACAAGCCATCCTGCGTCGCGAACAGCGAGAGAAGCAGAAAGAGGGAGAGGAAATGGTGAACGATTGGTTCAGGAACGTGGATGTGTCGCCTGATAGTACGAATTTGGGCAAACTGGCACAGTCACACGGCATGGCTTCGACCGAGGAGTTGTACGTGGCGGTGGCAAACGGATTCGTCACTTTAGGAAAGGCAGATCAGACTCTGCTGCAAGAGGGAGACGAGACGGAGAAGAATACTCTGGGACGCTACCTGACATTCCTACACCTGAATCGCAACAGGAAATCTTCCACTACCGATGAACATGGCGGGGGAAAGGAACAGCCGATGCGCATTGATCGGAAGAAACCGCTTATCCTGAACGAAGAGACGATGAGTCACTTCGTAATCTGTGATACCTGCCATCCCATACCAGGCGATGATGTGCTGGGTTACCTCGATGACACAAAGCATATTACTATCCATAAGCGTCAATGTCCTCTCGCAGCCAAATTGAAGACAAGTGATGGCAACCATATCTTGGCTGCCAACTGGGATACACACAAACAGATGTCTTTCCCTGCCACTATACACATGACGGGAATCGATCATGTAGGTGTGCTGTATCAGATTACTGATGTGCTGTCGAAACAGATGAACGTGAACATACGCCGGCTCACCATAGAAACCAACGATGGAATCTTCAATGCAGAGCTTCAATTGGAAGTGCACGATGCAGAGGATCTGCAAGACATCTGCCGAGACCTGAAGAAAATAAAGGAAGTGGATGAGGTGAAACGCTTCTGAAGCAAATGCAGGAAAAGAAGGGCGTTATTCGCCCAATTCCTGTTTGAGAAAAAGGAGTTCGTCGCGTATCGACTGAAGACGAAGCAGAATGACTGCATTGTCCTTGGCTCCCTGATTGTTCTTCGCCAAAATCTGCTGAGCCGAACTTATCTTCATTCCCCTCACTTTTACCAGATTATAGACAGTACGGATCTCGGCAATATCCTCCTCGGTGTATTGCCGTACATTGTGTGCATTCTTCTTAGGAGAAATGGAGGGAAATTGCTTCTCCCAGAATCGCAACAAGGACTCCGTAACACCAAATTGGGAGGCGACCTCCTTGATGGAATAGAACAACTTCAGGTTTTTATTTGTGTTGAGTGCCATATAATCTAAATAGGAAACCTTTTGTCTCCGTTTTCTTTGCAAAAGTACGCAAAACAAATTACCTTTGCAAACAATTTTGTGAAGAATACAATAAAATCAATAGCAATATGATGACAGCAAACGAAATCCGCGACTCTTTTAAGGCATTCTTCGAGTCGAAAGGACACCAGATAGTGCCCTCTGCACCTATGGTAGTCAAGGACGATCCAACACTTATGTTTACCAATGCGGGTATGAACCAATGGAAGGATATCATTCTGGGCACCCGTGATCCAGAACCACGCAGACGCGCTGATAGCCAGAAATGTCTGCGCGTGAGCGGAAAACATAACGATTTGGAGGAAGTTGGACACGACACGTATCACCACACCATGTTCGAAATGTTGGGAAACTGGTCCTTTGGCGACTATTTCAAGGAAGGTGCCATCGATATGGCATGGGAATATCTCGTGGATGTGCTCAAACTGGATCCGAAGGACTTGTACGTGACTGTCTTTGAAGGTAGCAAAGAGGAAAATCTCCAACGTGATGACGAGGCTGCTGGCTACTGGCTGAAACATGTACCAGCCAACCATATCATCAACGGCAACAAACATGATAATTTCTGGGAGATGGGAGATACAGGACCCTGTGGTCCTTGCTCTGAGATTCACTTGGATAGCCGCACACCAGAGGAAAAGGCAAAGGTACCTGGACGCGAACTGGTGAACAAGGATGACCCTCAGGTGATAGAGATATGGAATATCGTCTTCATGCAGTTTGAGAGAAAGGCTGATGGTCATTTGGAGAATTTGGGCATGAATGTGATAGATACCGGTATGGGCTTCGAGCGTCTGGTACGTGCCATCCAAGGAAAGCATTCCAACTATGATACGGATGTATTCCAACCCATCATTAATGTTATCGGTCAGTTGAGCAATTGCACCTATGGTGAAAAGGAGGAAACTGATGTGGCTATGCGCGTGGTGGCCGATCATCTGCGCACGATAGCCTTCAGCATAGCCGACGGACAATTGCCAGGGAACGCCAAAGCTGGGTATGTGATCCGTCGCATCCTGCGTCGTGCCGTTCGTTACGCATATACTTTCCTGGGTCAAAAGGAAGCTTTCATGTACAAACTCCTGCCTGTTCTTATCCGTGAAATGGGTAGTACCTATCCCGAATTGGAAGCCCAAAAAGAATTGATAGGCAAGGTGATGATGGAAGAAGAGAATGCATTCCTTCGTACCTTGGAAACTGGCATCCGCCTTTTGGATGGTGTGATTCAGGATGCGAAGAAAAATGGCGATGACCAAATCTCGGGCGAGAAGGCGTTTGTCTTATTCGACACCTACGGTTTCCCTCTCGACTTGACCGAACTGATTTGTCGCGAGAACGGATTGTGTGTGGATGAGGCAGGTTTTGATGTAGAGATGCAGAAGCAGAAAGCACGTGCCCGCAATGCAGCTCAGGTGGAGAATGGTGACTGGGTAGAGGTAAACTCCCCTACTCAGGGTGGTTCCGAGTGCGAGTTTGTGGGATGGGACTATACCGAATACGAATGCCGTATAATGCGTTACCGTCAAGTGGTTCAGAAGAAACAGACCTATTATCAGATTGTCCTTGATAGTACTCCCTTCTATGCCGAAAAGGGTGGTCAGGTAGGTGACCGAGGCGTACTTGTGAGTGAGTATGAGACCATCGAAATATTGGACACAAAGAATGAGAATAATCTGCCTGTACATATCACAAAGCAACTACCGGCTCATCCCGAGGCTCCCTTTATGGCTTGTGTAGATACTGATCTGCGTCATGCGAGCGAGGCCAACCACTCTTGTACGCACTTGCTTGATCAAGCACTTCGTCAAGTGTTGGGTGATCATGTGGAACAAAAGGGATCTTTGGTAACTCCCGACTATCTGCGTTTCGACTTCTCCCATTTCCAAAAGGTAACTCCCGAGGAATTGCGTCAGGTGGAACGTCTTGTGAACGAGAAGATTCGTCAGGATATCCCTCTGCAGGATCATCGCGACGTACCCATCGAGGAAGCCAAGGAACTGGGTGCCATCGCACTCTTTGGCGAGAAATATGGCGACCGTGTACGTGTGGTGCAGTTTGGCGATAGTGTGGAATTCTGCGGAGGATGCCATGCCAGCAGTACAGGACGCATAGGCATGGTGAAGATAATGAGCGAGAGTAGTGTTGCAGCTGGCGTGCGTCGTATCGAGGCTATCACAGGAGCCAAGGTGGAGGAAATGCTCTACAACCTGATAGATACAGCAAGCGAAATACGAGCCATCTTCAACAATGCCCCTGATCTGAAGGCTGCCGTACAGAAATCGCTCTCGGAGAACGCAAGTTTGAAGGCACAGATTGACGAAGTGCTTCGTGATAAGGCTGCTCAAGTGAAGAATGCGATGAAGGCAGAAGCGAGAGAAATCGGTGGTATGACAGTGCTGACAACTGTAGTACCTCTCCCTGCAGATGTGGTGAAGGACATGGCATTCCAGTTGAGAGCTGAGGTGGACAACGCATTGGTTGTGATAGGTAGCGTGTACGAAGGCAAGCCCCTGCTTACTGCTGCTGCCTCGGATAGCGTAGTGGCAAAGGGCGTGAATATCGGAAAGAATATCCGTACTGCAGCTCAACTCATTCAAGGTGGTGGCGGTGGCCAACCTCATTTTGCCACAGCTGGTGGAAAGAATCCAGAAGGCTTGCTCTCGGCTGTGGAAAAATTAGTCCAACTGCTTACAGAATAGACTTTCTAAGAACAACAAAAAGAATCCCACAGACTGACATCAGTCTGTGGGATTCTTTTCGTTCTATGGGAATGAATTACAAAGCTTATTCCAATGAGATCTTCAATCTTCCTTTTTCTTCATCGGTAAGTTTGGCTTCTTTGATTAGAAAATCTATCATCTGTGCTGCACTTCCACCGAAAAAGTCTTCGGCTTGTTTTTGAGCCAATAAGCGAAAATAGTCCAACTTGCTCACCTTGGGAGTGAAGAAAAGCATGGAACCTTCTTTGACGGCCTTTACGTATCCTTTGTTGACCAATATCTTCAGGAAAGTAGCTAATGTTGTATAGGCAGGTCTTTCTTTCGGATCGTATTGGTTCAAAATATCGTTTGTATATCCTCCCTTATTGGGCAAGTTCCATAAATAGACCATCACTTCGGCCTCGCGTCGTGTCAAAAGGTTTATTTTTTTTGTCATAGCATTTGATGGAATTAGTTTATTTTTCTTTTCTACACGACAAAGTTAGGCTATTTTCTTTCAGAATAGGGTATAAAGTATCTTGTTTTAGGAAATTTTAACGAATATACGATTAAACCATACAAGTCACTATAAACCTTATCTACCACCTCGTGTCTTGTTCCTGGTTGTATTTTGCTTGTTAGTCGTAGTTTGATTCCCATTCGTGGCAGTTTTCGTTGCTGTATGATTTGAATTGCTCACATTGCTTCGCTCTGCACGACTTCCATTGGTACGTCTATATTCGGTGCGACCTGTGCTATCTTGTTTTGTAGTGACGGTACTGGCATTGCCCTTCATGTTGATGTCTCCCGTATTAGTGGTGTGTCCCTTGAACTCTTGGGTATCTACCCTACCTTTTACATCTCCACTTCCTTGGTTGACAACAGTTGTTTTCTGATTTGCCCTGCTGTCTTTCATACGCACGTTTCCGCTTCCCTGATTGTTGATTTCGATATTGTCGGCAGTCATTTGTCTAAATGAAGCGTGTCCCGATCCATTCATGTTGAGCACGACATTGTTGGTTTGCATAGGCTTCTTGGCTCGAAAATCACCAGATCCCAATCCGTTGTATTTTTTGAAGTGTGGTGAATAGACTTCCACATAGGGCTTGTTGCGGAAATGATGGTTTGAATCGTAGCTTACAAAGAGTTGCCCATTGATGACCACGGTCTTGATGAAGGGAAGATCCATCTCGCATGCATGTACCTTGATGCTGTGTGAAGGCCCCTGATAGTAGTGGATGTCATAGGGGGTATTATTCTCAATGACGGTAAAGACTCCGAGGTCGCGTGTGTCAAGTATCATGCTTGCACATGATGTAAACAATGGCAAAGTAGCCATCAGAAAAAACATCTTTTTCATATCGTTTGTATTTGTTTTTCTGCAAAGTTATTATAAAGTATGTGAAATTTCCAAGAAAAAATGGCAGAATGACGAAATTTTGAGATACTTTTGTGATAAAGAATCATTGGCGCAAAAGAGTGAAGGATACAAAGAAGAAAAAATGATGAAAAAGAATGAAACTCTATTGTTGTGGATTGTATTGGTGATAGTGCTATTGGGCAATATCATTCCTGTGTATGCACAGACAGACTCCAAGGTGTTATCAGTCGAGGAATGTCGTACAATGGCTCTCGATTACAACAAGCAGTTGCAGGTGATGCGCCTGCGTCAGGAGGTTGCCAAGGATACAAAAAATTCAGCCCGGATGCTCTACATGCCCAAAGTGAATGTGGAGGGGGCCTACATGCACACCTCTCGCGAAGTATCGCTCCTGAGTGAAAACCAGAAAAACACCTTCTCCAACCTTGGAACATCGATGTCCACTACACTTTCGAAGGATATTCCAGGACTGCTTACTTCCTTGGCCAGCAGCGGCATTCTCACGCCCGCTCAAGCGCAGGGTTTGCTGCAGGTGGCGGCTCAGAGTTTGCCTCAGTTGGCTCAGCAACTCAATCAGATCGGAGAACAGGTAGTGGATGCTTTTCATACCGACACTCGTAATCTATGGCTTGGAGGTGTGATGCTGACCCAACCTTTGTTTACAGGCGGAAAGATAATGGCCGCCAACAAAATTGCCGACATTAACAGGGAACTTACAGCTAACGAGATGGAACTTCTGGAACACGACTTGTCTTATCAAGTGGACAACGCCTATTGGTTGGTGATCTCTCTTGTACATAAGCAGAAATTAGCACAAGGGTATCATGATTTACTTACTCGCCTGGAAAGTGATGTACAAAAGATGATAAGTGAGGGAGTGGCCACCAAGTCAGATGAATTGAGCGTGAGTGTGAAGGTGAACGAGGCTGAGATGACGCTGACTCAGGTGAATGACGGGCTTGTACTATCCAGGATGGCCTTGTGCCAATTGTGTGGTATGCCAGTGGATGCTGATATCCGACTCGAGGACGAGCAGAAAGAGGAATTGGAAGATGTTGCGGTATCAGAGTTGGCAGATATGGAACAAGTCTTTGCGCTGCGCCCCGAACTGAAGATGCTGGAGAATGCGACCGACATAGCAGAGCAGAAGGTGAAGATGGCGCGTGCCAATTATTTCCCCACCTTGGCATTGACCGCAGGATATACCCTGAGCAATCCTAATCTCTATAACGGATTCCAACGCAAGATGGGAGGGATGTGGAATGTAGGCGTATTGTTGAGTATGCCATTGTCCAACATTTGGGAGAACAAACCACGGATGCACTCTGCTTACGCCAATGTACAGATCTATCAGTTGAAAACGGAGGATGCTATCAGTAAGATAAACTTACAGGTGAAGCAGAATCAGTTCAAGTTGTTGGAGGCTGAGAACAAGCTGAAGATGACGCAGAAGAATACGGAAAAGGCGAACGAGAATCTGCGGAGTGCCAATGTCGGATTTGAGGAAGGTGTGTTCACCGCCACTACGGTGATGGAGGCACAGACAGCATGGCTTCAGGCTAAGAGCCAGCAAATTGATGCTCAGATTGGAATACGCTTGGCCGCATCCGAACTGAAAAAGTCCAAGGGAGAGAACTAAAACAGGAATATATACACATATCTAATAAACAAAGAACACAATGTCACGTAAGTCGCAGCATGTCAATTTAATCATTTCTCTCATAGTGTTTGCTTCCACGGTGGGAGTCGTCATTCTGATGGGTTTCTTTTTCTTGTCCGAGGAACCAGAGATTATACAGGGACAAGTGGAGGTGTCGGAATATCGTGTATCCAGCAAGGTGGCAGGACGCATCCTCGAACTCAGAGTGAGGGAGGGTGATACAGTACACCAGGGTGATACCTTGGCTCTGATAGAAGCCCCCGAAGTAGATGCCAAGAGTTTTTCGGCACAGGCCGCCGAGAATGCCGCTTCGGCTCTGAGTCAGATGGCCAACAAGGGAGCTCGCGATGAACAGATCCAGGGTGCTCTGGAGATGTGGAACACGGCACAGGCTGGGTTGGAGATTGCCCAGAAGTCCTACGAACGTGTGAAGAGATTGTTCGAGGAAGGGGTCTTGCCTGCCCAGAAGAAAGATGAGGCGGAAGCAGGTTTCAAGGCTGCTCAGGCTCGTGAAAGGGCAGCCAAGAGCCAGTATGACATGGCCGTGAATGGTGCACGTCGTGAAGAGAAAATGGCAGCTGCCGAAAAAGTGAACATGGCCAAGGGAAATGTTGAATTGCTGGATGCCTATCGGAGTGAAATGGTTCAATGTGCCTCGCACGATGGTGTGGTAAGCGAGATTTATCCCAAGTTGGGCGAATTGGTAGGTACTGGTTCACCTATCATGACGGTGGCTATGGATGGCGAAATATGGGGCTCTTTCAATGTGCGTGAAGATCAGTTGAAAGGGCTCAAGTCGGGTGACGTGCTTCAGGTCTATGTGCCAGCTCTTGACAAGGAGATAGAAATGAAAGTGTATTATCTGAAGGATCAAGGAAGTTATGCCGTGTGGAAGGCGACCAAGACCACAGGACAATATGATCTGAAAACTTTCGAAGTACGGGCTCTCCCTACAACTCATGTTGAAGGACTTTGTGCAGGCATGTCGCTGATTCTGCGTTGATGAAGAAAGAGAGGAGTATATTGAGCACATGGTTGCATGTGGCACATCAGGAGTGTCGGCATATCTGTAAACGTCCGCTCTACCTGATGTGCATGGCGGTGCTTCCCCTGTGTATAATCCTTTTCTTTACCAATATCATGCGTGAGGGACTCCCCACGAATCTACCTGTGGGTGTAGTGGATCTCGACAACTCGGCCACCTCGCGCAAACTGATGCGAAACCTTGATGCTTTCCAACAAACACACATCGTGGCTCACTATGCCGATGTGGTAGAGGCACGGCGTGCCATGCAACGTCTCGAAATCTATGCTTATATCTACATACCGCCAGGAATGGAGAGTAATATGCTTGCATGGCGTCAGCCCAAGATTTCCTTTTATTACAACAATGCGACCCTGTTGGCAGGTTCCTTATTGTACAGGGATTTACGAACTATATCCACGTTAGGCAACGCAGCGGTGGGTTCCAAGTTGATGCAAGCAAAGGGATATACCCCACGCGAGACAAAGGCATCGCTTCAGCCCATTGTGGTGGACACCCATCCGCTGGACAATCCATTACTCAATTACAACGTAGCACTCAGCACCACCATCATCCCTGCTTCCATCCTCCTCTTTGTGTTTTTGATGACCTGTTACACCATGGGTAGGGAAATAAAGTTTGGACATGCCAAGATATGGATGAGGAAAGCAGGGAATAACATGTGGCTGGCTCTCTCGGGGAAGATTCTGCCTCATACCTGTGTATTTTCTGTTGTCATCTGGTTCTATCAACTCTATCTGTTCGGTTATCTTCATTTTCCGCATCAGTTAGGTATCGCTTATATTCTGTTGCTTGGTTGGCTTTTAGTGGTGGCGGCTCAGGGTTTTGCCATCTTTATCTTTGCCATCCTTCCCACGCTTCGCATGTCCATGAGTATCTGTGCTTTGTGGGGCGTGATCAGTTTCTCCATCTCGGGCTTCACCTTCCCTCTGGCTACGATGGATCCCCCGATACGACTCATGTCGTGGTGTTTCCCACTTCGTCATTATTATATGATTTACCAGATGAACATCTTGCACGGATTTCCGCTTTATGATTCATGGCCTCACGTCGTGGCGCTTATCATATTTGCCTTGTTGCCCATCCTGGTGATGCATCGTCTGAAAACAATCTTCACCGAATACGAATACCTGCCATGAATAAGATCTTTCTTTGGGAACTGAAACGTATCTTCACCGACACTGGCACCATCATTTTCATGCTGGTTGTACCATTGCTTTATCCTCTCTTGTATTCATGGATGTACAACAACGAAGTGGTGCATGAGGTACCTGTTGTGGTGGTGGACGAAAGTCGTTCTTCTCTGAGTCGTGAACTGATTCGCAGGGTCGATGCCTCTCCCAACGCACGTATTGTGGCTTACGAAGACAACATGGAGTCGGCTCGCAGAAAGATTGCGCGTCAGGAGGCTCATGGCATTATACATATCCCATCCGAGCTCAGTCGCGATGTGTCACGTGGTATTCAGACCACGGTTGGCCTGTATGTAGATATGAGCAGTATGCTCTATTACAAGGCTTTGTTGTCCACCCTCTCCAATGTGACTCTGAATATGGGAGTACACATGCGCCTATCGCGTGAGAATCATCCCACAGTGCATGAGGAGGAAATCTCTGCCACGCCCCTTGCATGCGAGGAAGTACCGCTCTTCAATTCCTCTGCCGGATATGGCAGTTTCCTTATTCCTGCGGTCCTCATTCTGGTACTCCAACAAACGCTCCTCTTAGGTATCGGTTTGTCGGCTGGCACAGTGCGCGAACGCAATGTCACACGTTCCTTGGTACCTCCCGAGGAACTTCGATACAGTTGCAAGCAAGTCTTAGCGGGGAAGGCACTATGCTATTTTGTGCTATATGCAGTTCTATCCTCCTACGTGACGGTGGCCATTCCCCATATTTTCCATTTCATCCAAATGGCGAGTCTGATGCAACTCGTCCTGATTCTTTTACCCTTTATCCTTTCCTGTATCTTTTTTGGGTTGGTTATATCCTGTGTCGTCCGATATAGGGAGAATGTACTTCTTCTCGTTGTCTTCACATCGGTGCCCATGGTCTTCCTGAGTGGTGTTATTTGGCCAGCCAGCGCCTTGTCTCTGCCATGGAAGGCACTCTCGTATCTCCTACCCAGTACTTTCGGTATCAATGCCTATGTCAAGGTGAACAGCATGGGAGCTTCCATAGGTGATGTCTTGTTCGAGATACGTGGTCTTTGGATTCAGACGGCTTTTTACTTCCTTCTGTCTTTGATTATCTATCGTGTGGAGCGTATTCGTCTCATCACCCAACAAGAGACACGTTGGGCCATACGTCAGTGGCTGTTAGAGATCCGTCTCGTCATCGGCTTCCTCCTGCCATTTCGGTTTAGGAAGTAGGATTTCATCAGAGAAACGAAACGGGACTCGTTCGGGCAGATAGGGTGTTATTTCCACCTTGGCTACGCCAGCAGACAACATTCTCAGTTGCTTTGCTGCGGCATAGCTCAGATCAATGATACGGCTCTTCACAAACGGGCCACGGTCAGTCACTTTTACATACACGACTCGGTTGTTGCGTAGATTCCTCACTTTCAATGTGGTGCCAAAGGGGAGCGTAAGGTGTGCACAAGTCATGCTATCGCGGTGATACCTCTCTCCATTGAGCATGTATCTCCCGTGTAGGCTGTTGGCATAATAGGAGGCCTTTCCCCTGATGGGTTTCAGTTGCGCGCAAGCAGGAACTTGGTTTGCAGAAAGACAGAAACCAATCAGCACAATGATATGCCAACGACGAGTATTTTCCTTCCTTCTCCTCACATATTTATTATTTTACAACATATCCAGAGTGGGTATGCTCTGTTGTGCTCCCATGCGAGTGCAGGTGAGTGCAGCCGCTTTGCATGCAAAGGTCATGGCTTCAGTAAGCGGTTTCCCTTGGGAAAGGCTGACGCACAAAGCTCCGCAGAAAGTATCTCCTGCGGCTGTGGTATCTACGGGGGAAACCTTCGGAGAGGGAACGAGCAGCAATTCCTCATTATTTATGGTAGCAGCTCCACGGCTCCCCAAAGTGACAACAACCTGTTTTACCCCAGAATTCTGAATCTGTCGGATGCAGGTGACCAAGTCACTGTCGTTGTTTATCTCGGTATGACCTATACGTGCGGCTTCCGTTTCGTTAGGGATGAGGATATCCACATTCTCCAGGAGGGATTCTGGTAGTGGTTCGTAAGGTGCGGGAGCAGGGTTGAGCACAACGATAGCCCCGTATTGATGTGCTTTTCTTGCGGCATGAACGAGTGTCGGAATAGGAGTTTCCAATTGCAATAGCACAATTGATGCTTCCTGTAACATACTGTCAGCAGCATCAATATCTTCCGTGTTCAGGCAACCATTGGCGCCTGCATTCACGATAATGCTGTTTTCTCCATGGCAATCCACTGTGATGAAGGCCATGCCTGTGGATGCCTTCTCGGTCATGGTGAACTGACTGTCATCGATGCCTTCGTGGGCTATGTGTGCTTTCGACTCCATGCCAAAAGCATCTTTTCCCACCTTGCCAATCAAAGCTGTATTTCCTCCCAGCCGTGCGCAGGCGACAGCCTGATTTGCGCCTTTCCCTCCTTGGTTGTGCAGGAATCCAGTACCCATGAGGGTCTCACCAGGTTGGGGAAACTCAGGTACTTGGATGACCATGTCGATATTGGAACTACCAATGACAACTATCTTTTTGCTCATGACAATGTGTTATTTTCCAGCCTCGATAATGAGGGCCAATCCGACGATGAAACAAACGAACATGATGGACAATAGCATATTGACCGTACGCGAGGCGTTACGAAACTCCTTCCAGATAAATACGCCCCACAAGGCGGCTATCATAGGTGCACCTTGTCCCAAAGCGTAGGAGATGGCAGGCCCTGCCTGTCCGCTGGCTATGTAACTGAGACCTGTGCCAAGTCCCCAGATGCAGCCTCCCAACATTCCGGTAATGTGATTTCTTGCGTTAGCTTGGAAATAGGAGCGGTATGATACTTTTTCACCTACAAAGGGGAAACGCATCACGAGCGTGTTGAACAAAAAATTACTAAGCAGTACGCCAATAGAGAAAACGAACAAGGCAGAATAGGGCGTGAGTTTTCCTGGGGAAGGAGACGTGAAGTTCTCAACATCCATCCCCATTACCACAAATCGATAGAACAGCGACATGAGAACTCCTGCCACGAGTGCGATGAGTATGCCCTTGGTATTCTGACTGCGATTTTCTTTTCCATTGCTCATCTTCCCGCTTGCTATGCCATTGCTCACTATGGCTATGCCGATGAGACTTACTCCTCCAAATAGAAGCAGGGGATTTCCGGAGGGCACCCCAAGATAGTTCACAATTACTCCAAGTACCAGGGCGATGCCTACCCCAAGAGGGAAAGCAACGCTCATTCCAGCCAACGAGATGCTTGCGCTGAGCAGAATGTTGCTGGCATTGAATATGATGCCACCTATGAGAATCCACAGGAAACTGTCCTCTGTCCCCTGAGTGAGATCGGCAAGGAAGGAACGTCCTTCCTCTCCATAGCTTCCCAAGGTGAAGCCCAGCAAGGCGGAGAAAAGCACCATTCCCAGGACATAGTCCCAATAAAACAATTCGTAGCGCCATGACTTGGCAGCCATCTTCTGAGTGTTGCCCCACGATCCCCAACATATCATCGTGATGAAGCAGAGCACTACAGCCAGAGTGTAACTATTTACGATGTACATATTATGTTTTTTTTTGTAATATTGACTTGATTCCTATGCAAATGTATTGCTTTTTTTGCACTCGGCAAATGTTATGTATATTATTTTACGGAAAAGTGAAAGAACAAAGGGATGCCCCTATGCGGGACATCCCTTTATGAGATTGTGTTGTGTGTATTATTTCCTTATTTCACGCGGCCCAGGTATGAACCGTCGCGTGTATCTACCTCGATGGTCTCACCTTCCTCGATGAACAGGGGAACACGTACCTCGGCTCCTGTTTCCACTTTGGCAGGCTTCAGTGTGTTGGTAGCGGTATCGCCTTTCAGACCGGGCTCTGTCCATGTGACAGTCAGATGTACCTTGGCAGGTACGTCAGCGTACAGTACAGTTTCGGTGCTGGCATCTGTTACCACTTCCACGTTTTGGCTCTCCTTCATGAAATTCACGCCGTTTACTTGATCAGCGGGGATGGTTACCTGCTCGTAGGTTTCATTGTTCATGAAGATAAGATCCTCTCCATCCTTGTAGAGGTATTGATAGGGACGACGCTCTACGCGTACATCCTCCAGTTTTTCACCAATGTTGAAACGACGCTCCAATACGTTGCCGCTGACCACATCTTTCAGGGTTACGTTCATGATGGTGTTACCCTTACCCGGCTTGCGGTGTAGGAAGTCGATGCAGAAATAGAGTTTTCCATCCATGCGGATGCATGTACCCTTTTTGATGTCCTGTGAATTAATCATAAAAAACTATTAATTATTGTGTTATTTGTTGATTTCGCGGTGCAAAGGTACGATTAAGCGAGAGAAATACAAAATAAACGCACATTTATTTACGTTTCGCAAGTTCTTTGGTCGGGATTTTTAGTGAAGATTATAAAAATCCACTGAAAATCCAAACTCAAAATCTTAACTGACATATACATAGGAAACTTGAAACATTTTTATTTATTTCCGAGCGAGAGCACCTTCGAGGAATGGCTGATATGGGGCAAAAAGTGATTGGAGTCCTACTTAAAGGCTAATTTTTCTATCAATATTTGCACGAATGAAAAAAAGTGCCTAATTTTGCACCCCGAATTAGGTGTGTACTCAAATAAAATATAATATAAGATATGAAAAGGACATTTCAACCTCACAACCGTCGCCGCAGTAACAAGCACGGTTTTCGTCAGAGAATGACCACAGCCAATGGTCGTCGCGTATTGGCTTCACGTCGTGCAAAGGGCCGCAAGAAGCTGACTGTTTCTGACGAGCGTCATGGCAAGTAATAGACAAACACTCCATGAATAGAAAAGAAGTAAGGGTGACTTTACTTCTTTTTTGTTTTTTTTCAGTACCTTTGGCACGTAAAAATATAGAATGGTATGGCTAAGGAAGGTTTTTTCCAAAAATTGTTCAGTCCGATTATCTGGGTGAACCTATTATGTATGGGTCTCTTTGTAGTAGCAGTGGCAGTTGGTTTGTGGATTGCAATGGCCACTTACACCCATCATGGTCAGAGCGTGGATGTCCCTAATGTCAAGACGATGCTTCTCAGCGATGCCAAGTATGCCTTGTCATTGTCGGGATTGGAGGGAGTGGTATCCGATTCCTCGTACAATCGCGCCTTGCCTGCTGGATGTGTATTGGAACAGACACCTTCCAATGGTCGTCGTGTAAAGACGGGACGGGAAATATATCTGACGGTCAACATGGGGCAGACACCCACTTTGGTGGTACCCGACATTGCCGACAACAGTTCACTTCGCGAGGCTGAGGCAAAGCTCAAGGCACTTGGATTCAAGTTGGGCCCTATCGAATATGTCGAGGGGGATAAAGACTGGGTAATGGGTGTGAAATGCAAGGGGGCTCGTGTTTCTGCGGGCGACCTCGTACCTATCGACGCGCCTATCACCCTAATGGTGGGCAACAATGTTGTTGAGTTCGAAGAGGCCGGAGACGATTATCAGGATGCTTCGTCCGAGGAGGTCGAACTGGACGAGGTCGAAGTGGACGATTCAGATATCGAGACCGAATGATGGAGGAGAGGGACGAGATAGCTGATTTTTCCGAGGAGCTCCTGGAGGAAGAGGAATATCAGGAGACAGGAACGGAAGAGCATGAGCATTGGCGCGTCGTGGTAGATCGTGGCCAGACGCCTGTACGCATCGACAAGTTCCTGATATATCATACAGGTGATACCAGTCGCAACCGCATACAGAAAGCAGCCGAGGCAGGATGCATCCGGGTGAACGACCGTCCTGTGAAGTGCAGTTACAAGGTAAAGGCGCTGGATGTGATCACCTTGGTGCTGGATCATCCCAAGCATGACTGGGAAATCGTCCCCGAGGAAATACCTTTGGATATCGTCTATGAAGACGCCGATCTGATGGTCATCAACAAGCCGGCAGGCATGGTGGTGCATCCTGGATGTGGCAATTACACAGGCACCCTGGTCAATGCCCTTGCCTGGCACATGCGGGAAGACAAGGCGTTCGATCCCAACGATCCTGCTGTGGGCCTTGTCCATCGTATCGACAAGGATACCAGCGGCCTGTTGGTGGTGGCCAAGACGCCGGAGGCAAAATCCAATCTCTGCATTCAGTTTTTCAACAAGACGACAAAACGGCATTACAACGCCCTCGTATGGGGCAACTTCGTGGAGAATGAGGGCCGCATCGAGGGCAACATAGGGCGGAACCCCAAAGATCGCCTGCAGATGGCATTCTTCCCGCCCGGGAGTGAGATGGGGAAACATGCTGTCACCCACTATCGGGTGCTGGAGCGTCTGGGACACGTCACATGGGTGGAATGTGTGCTGGAGACAGGACGCACCCATCAGATACGTGTCCACATGAAGCACATTGGTCATACGCTCTTCAACGACGAGCGATACGGGGGGAATGAGATATTGCGGGGCAATCAGAGCGGGACGTATCGGCAGTTCATCCACAACTGCTTCGATCTGTGTCCTCGACAGGCATTGCATGCCCGCACCCTGGGCTTCCGTCATCCGCGTACAGGACAGGAGATGTTCTTCACCTGCCCCGTGCCAGACGACATGGAGGCTCTGTTGGAAAAATGGAGAAAGTATTTACAAAATATTCAGTAATGAGAACGATAGCAATTGTATGTGGTGGCGACACGTCCGAACACGATGTCAGTATGCGTAGTGCAGCTGGCATTGCCTCTTTTTTGGACAAGGAACGTTACATTATCTATATTGTGGAGATTCACGCCGGGCAATGGACGGTGAATCTCGAGGATGGCACCCGCATTCCGGTGGACAGGAATGATTTCGGTTTTGTGATCGGGGGAACCCGCATTGTACCCGATTTCTGCTATATCACCATCCACGGTGTGCCAGGCGAGAACGGCATCCTCCAGGGATATTTCGATTTGATAGGGATGCCCTACAGCACCTGCAGCGTGCTGGTCGAGGCTATGACGTACGACAAGTTTGTCCTCAACAACTACATGCGCAGCCTTGGCGTCAGCGTGGCCGACAGCCTCCTTGTTCGCATAGGACACGATGCCGAGGTTTCCGACGATGACATCATCGAGCGTATCGGGCTTCCCTGTTTCGTGAAGCCAGCCCGTGGCGGTAGCAGTTTCGGTACCACCAAGGTGAAGGAGGCTTCCCAGTTGCGTCCTGCCATCCTTACCGCCCTGCGCGAGGGAGAGGATGTGATGGTCGAGGCATTCATGCAGGGAACCGAGATTACCTGTGGCTGCTACAAGACGCGTTCCCATTCCGTGGTGTTCCCCATCACCGAAGTGGTTCCTGCCAATGAGTTTTTCGATTACGATGCCAAGTACAACGGACAGGTGAGTGAAATCACCCCCGCGCGTATCAGCGAGCGTCTTACCCAGCGCGTGCAGACACTCACCTCTACCCTGTACGACATACTGGGATGCCATGGCATTATCCGTATCGACTATATCATTACCGAGGGAGAGCACATCAACCTCCTCGAGATAAATACCACGCCAGGTATGACGGCAACCAGTTTCATACCTCAGCAGGTGCGTGCAGCCCAGTTGGATATCAAGGATGTCCTCACCGACATCATAGAAGATACGCTCTCATGATTGTTCCAAGCGAGTTTGACGAGATACGGCCCTACAACGAGGAGGAAGTGAGCACCCAGCTGAAGGAGCTCATCTACGACCCCCAGTTCTCCCGCCTGCTTGATGGGCTCGTCCCCTGGCTTCCCACCTGTGTGCGCAACGCCCTGTTGCGTCTCTCCTTCATGGGAATCCATACCACGGTGGCATTCCAGCGGCGTTTCATGGTGCCCTTTGTGCATTATCTCACGCGGCATGGGAGCAAGGGAGTCACCTTCGATTTCCGCAATATCGTACGTGGCAGGGAACGCTATACCTTTGTCAGCAACCATCGCGACATCGTGATGGACAGTGCCATCCTCGACATTCTTCTTCTCGACCACCGTTTCGCCACCAGCTGCGAGATAGGGATAGGCGACAACCTGTTTGTCTATCCTTGGATACGACGCTTCGTCCGTCTCAACAAGTCCTTTACCGTGCGTCGTGGCTTGGGACCGCGTGAACTCCAGAAGAGCAGTCATCTCATGAGCCGCTATATGCACTTTGCCGTGAACGGGAAGCGGGAGAACATCTGGATTGCCCAGCGCGAAGGGCGTTCCAAGGACAGCAGCGATTGCACACAGGTCGCTGTGCTCAAGATGCTGGCCATGGGTTACGAGGGCACAGCACCCGAGGGCTTGATGGATATGCATATAGTTCCCCTTGCCATCAGTTACGAATACGACCCCACCGATTATCTCAAGGCTCAGGAGTTCCAGCAGAAGCGCGACAATCCCGATTTCCACAAGAGCAAGCAGGACGACCTCGACAATATGAGGATAGGCATGTACGGCTGGCATGGGCGCATCCACTACGAGGCAGCCCCCTGTATCGACTCATGGATCAGTTCCCTGCCCCAGATGCCCAGGAATGATTTCTTTGCCGAGGTGGCACGTCATATCAACGAAGAGATATACCGTCGCTACAGACTCTATCCCTGCAACTTCATCGCCCTCGACGAACTGCGTGACAGTCATACTTTCGCCAACCGATACACGGCAAACGAGAAGAAGGAATTCGATGCCTATCTGGACCGTCAGTTGGCAAAGGTCACCATCGCGAATCCCGATATGGAATTCCTGCGTGAGCGGATGCTCACCATGTATGCCAATCCAGCCATCAACCAGCTAAAGTTGAAGGAACGATGAACATGCGCAACCGGATCGTGTTTGGCCTCTCCCTCCTTCTGTCCATCCTTGTCGTATCATGCGATGGGAAGGACGAAGAGACCTATCCCCCCATTCTCACGGAATATGCCGATCTGATCACCGATTCATCAGGCCGCTTGTCCCGCCTCGTACTCGACGACAGTACCACATACATCGTGGCAAATACTGTGGACGGCTACCATCCCGATGTTCTCTATCGCGTAGTGTGCGGCTATGTGCCACAGGGGAACAAGGCCACGCTGTATCAATTGACAGGTGTGCATCTTCTGGCCGACTCCACCGATGTGGACCGCCGCGATGCCGTGAAGGTAGTCAGCGCATGGCGCACCCCACGCTACCTCAACTTCCAGTTCTCCACGCTCACCCAGGGCGGCAGTCATTATTGGGGCTTCGCGGTGGATTCCATTCGCCCCGGTCATGCCTATCTGCATCTTCATCACGACCAGCACTCCGATCCCCTCTCCTATAGCAGTACGGAATATGCCAGTCTGCCTCTGAGCCTCATAGGCAGTCCGTTCCATCGGGGAGACAGCATCACATTGTGCGTCAACACCTTTTCGGGTAATCAAACTTTGGAATTTTTCTGACAATGAACATAGCAGTACTGATATCAGGAGGCGTAGATAGTGCCGTGGTAGTACACCAGTTGTGCGAGCAGGGGTACAAGCCCGACCTCCACTACATCAAGATAGGGATGCAAGGCGAGGATAGCAGTTGCACGGCCGACGAGGACATCGAACTCTCCCAGGCCACCGCCCGCAAGTATGGCCTTCACCTCGAAGTGACAGACCTGCAGAAGGAATACTGGGAACAGGTGGTAGGCTACGCCATAGAGCGTGTGCGCAAGGGACTCACCCCCAATCCCGACGTCATGTGCAACCGCTTCATCAAGTTTGGAGCCTTCGAGCAGCAGATAGGCTATCAGTACGACCGAGTCGCCACAGGACATTATGCCACCAATGTGGAACGCGATGGTCTGATGTGGCTCGGTACCGCCCTCGACCCCGTGAAGGATCAGACCGATTTCCTTGCCCAGCTCAGTTACCAGCAGTTGCAGCACACCATCTTCCCCATAGGCCATCTCATGAAGGAGGAAGTGCGCAGGATAGCACTCGAGGCCCATCTGCCCAGCGCCCGCAGAAAGGACAGCCAGGGCATCTGTTTCTTGGGCAAGATCAACTACAACGACTTTCTGCGCAAGTTCATGGGCGAGCAGGAAGGCAAGATTATCGACATCGAGACAGGCAAGGTGATAGGGTATCATCGGGGATTCTGGTTTCATACCATCGGACAGCGGAAAGGGCTCGGCTTGGGAGGAGGGCCCTGGTTCGTCGTGAAGAAGAATGTACGCAAGAACATCGTCTTTGTCGCACGCGGATGGGACACCCAGCTCCAGTATGGCCACGACTTCCGTTTGGCAGACTTCCATTTCATCACCCGCAATCCATGGGAGAATCCTCAGGAAGAGCCCATTCAGTTCAAGATACGGCATGTAGATCATTTCCTCCCAGGCACCCTCACGCTCGATGCAGAGGGATACCACATCCACAGCGAAGCCCCCATTCAGGGCATAGCCCCAGGGCAGTTCGGCTGCATCTACGACCGGGATGCAACCGTATGCTACGGTAGTGGCGAGATCAGCATCTTCAAGGAACGCTGACAAAAAGTCCACTAATCTGTAAATATGTCATTATCCAATAGTTAAGAAAGTTTTCAAGTGTTATGTAATCGTTAAAAAAGACCTCCATTCTGTCAGTCGTCCCTCGTCGGGCATTTCTTTTGCCGATAGCAGGATGTAAGCGCGAAAATGCTACGGACAAGAAAAAATGTTTAACAATTAACAATAGGAGGTTACGATTATGTTACCAATGATGAACAATTCTTACAGAAGCGCATTGAACTGGATGCCGGGTTTCATGAACGAGTTTTTCAATGATTTTCCCGTCACGCGCGAGGTACACACCACCAGTCCCGCCATCAACGTCACCGAGAGTGACACCGCCTACCAGCTGGAACTTGCAGTACCCGGAACTACCAGGGGCGACTACACCATCCAGTTGACAGAAGACGGCAACCTGATGGTCAGTCTCGAAAAGAAGAACCAGACAGAAGAGAAGCCCTCCGAGGGTCGTCGCTATCTGCGTCGTGAGTTCAGTTATCAGAAATTCAGTCAGGCATTCACCCTACCCGATGATGTGGAACGCGATGGCATAGCCGCACAGGTCACCGATGGCGTGCTCACTATCGACCTGCCCAAGAAAGCACAGGAGGCCCTGCCCTCCAGTAGGGTCATCGAGATCAAGTAATCAGGAAGCCAATCCGGAAGCAGCAAGGTTGGGGCATTTTCCAGAAATGCCCCAACCTTTTTTTACCCTCTCGAAGGATCAACCATTATTCAGCGTAACGTAGCGCTGCGCTACGCAAAGAATGAAAAACGGGAAAATGGTTTATTAGCGAGGAACGAGCGTTTGTCTAATTTCCTAATTTCCTAATTTCCTAAATGTCTAATTTCCTAA
>DCHV01000076.1 GCA_002314945.1 Prevotellaceae bacterium UBA1743 | reverse complement strand
TCGGATATATTCCGGTGGCGCTTCGGTCGTTATTCGTACCCAACTTCGACCTTCGGAATACCCTCTGAATGGCACAAGAATATTGCAAAAGTGCAAAAATATGCATTTTGTAGGGTCGGAAATTTGCTTTTTCAAAAAAAAAGTCGTATTTTTGCATGCAAAAATTTCAAGATATGTCACAATTGGCTATAAAAGAACTGAATTATCTGATGGTGTTCGTGAAGATGTTTGCCGATCGCTTTGGTTTGAGTGAGAAGCAGGCGTTCAACTATCTGGACCGTCACAAGGGCTTTGCTTTTGTGAAGGATCATTATGAGGTGATGCATACGCTGGATTTCGACTATGCCATAGATGATGTGGTGGAGGTGTGTCAGTTTAACGGAGGACGGTTGTGATGAAGATGTATCATGGGTCGGACGTTGAGATCGTGGAGATTGATTTGTCGAAGTCGTTGATGAACAAAGACTTCGGCAAGGGTTTCTATGTGAGCGATGAATTGTGGCAGGCTCGGGACTTTGCAAAGTATAAGGCTGACAAACCGAGGTCGAAGACGAAGACTGCGGTTGTGACAGGTTTTGAGTTTGATGAGAATAGGCTGACGGATGGCTCGCTCAGGGTGCTGAGGTTTGAGGGCTACAGCATTGAGTGGGTCAGGTTTATCAGGGCGAACAGGCAGGTGCGGAATGTGGATTATGATGTGGTGATCGGCCCGATTGCCAATGATGATGTGCGCACGAAGTTTGCGCTCCACATGATGGGCGAGCTGACGGAGGAGGAACTGATGGAGAGTCTGAAGTGGAAGAAGTGTACGTATTAGTATTGCTTCATTTCGGAGAAGGCGGTTAATGAACTTAAAGTTATCGGAAAGGTATGAGTAAGAACAAGATAGGTCGTGAACTGTTGCGTATGCTGGTGGAGCAGACGGGTTGCGATATGCAGGTTGCAATCAGGTTTTTCTACAATTCTGACTTCTATGCTTCGTTGCCTGAGGGTGATGTTGATGGGGATCTGGACGAGATGTTCGAGAGGCTGAAGAATGAGTTTGAGCAAGGGTGATTGTGCCTTGTTGTTTTTGATATACGGACGACTGGCTCTTATGAGAAGGCTGGTCGTTTCCTTTTGGAGGAGATCATGCGCTCGGGCAATTTCGGTCATGACGACACCCGCTTTGCCAAGGCTAAGGATGGCCTGCTGGCGCATGCTTCCCTTCGATTAAATTCAGGATAAACTCGGCTCTGCACAGGCTTAATTCGGGCAAGACCCGCCACAACCTGATGTTCCTGCGGTATTATCCGGAAGAAGTCCTTTGGGAACCTGTGTTCAGGGTTTACCACTACCTCTGGCGCAAGCTGGAGCTCTGGCGATGGTAAAACCAAGGAGATTTTCTCAATCACGGTACTCCTTCGAGAACCTCAGGACAGGCTCGTACTGCGGTTGATGAAACCAAGGAGATTTTCCAAGAGCCAAAACTGTGGAGAAACTTTTAAACGGGGGTCAGACCCCGATTTCAAAAAAACTGTGGAGAAAACGAGATTTGACGAAGCGTCATTGGTTCGACTGGGCTCACCACAAGCTCCCAAACGATCCGGTGGTGCTTCGTTCGTTAATATCCCCCTTGGTTTTGGAAAATCGGTGGCATTTTGTTGGGAAAATGTTGCCGATTGTTTGGATTGTTGCCTTCGGATTTGCATATATCGAGAAAAAACTGTAATTTTGCAGGCAAAATTTTCAGTTACGACTAAAGAAAGGAATAAGATATATGGCAAAGGTATCAATGGACGTAATCATGCAGCCCGAACTGATGCGGGATTTCCAAGAGGTTTATGGTATGATACAGTCGCACAGGAAGCGTGTGGCTGCAGCCGTGGACAATGAGGCATTGATGATGCTGTGGGAGGTTGGTGGCTATGTGAGCCTTAAGCTGAAGTCTTCGGCTTGGGGCGATGGTGTGGTTAATCAGCTTTCGGAATATATACGCACGCAGGATCCTACTTCTCGCGGTTGGAGCTATCGCACGATTTATAAGATGGTGCAGCTGTATGACACGTATAGCCGCACGGAGTTTGGTGCTTTGGTGAGAAGAATGCAGATGGATGGTTTTGCCCATCCGCAGATTGAACCGTTGAGCGAGAGCGGAATTGTGCCAGTTGGATTGGCACAAATTGAGAAGGCTGGAATTGTGCCGATTGAATTGGCACAAATTCCGAGTGTGCTGTTTGCTACCGGATGGTCGAACCATCAGATGATTATGAGTCGTTGCAAGAGGGATGAGGAACGTTTATTCTATATGCTGTATGCCAACAAGGAACGCTTGGAATACAAGCAGTTGGAGCGTGCTATCAAGACGGATACGATGAGCAGTCTGCTGGGGGCGAAAGAGATGCAGTCGGATGCTTTGCAGAATATTTATCCGGAGTCGAGGGTGCTGTTTAAGGATACGGCTTATGTGGATTTCCTGGGATTGCCAAAGAAGTACAAGGAACCGAAATTGAGGAAGAGCATTGTGGCTCACATGAAGGAGTTTGTACTGGAGATTGGCGGTAGGGATTTTCTGTTTATTGATGATGAACATGTGCTGAAGGTGAATGGAAAACCTTATAAGTGCGACCTGTTGTTTTACCACAGATTGCTGCAATGTATGGTGGCTATTGAACTGAAAACAACGGAGTTTCGACCTGCATACAAGGGGCAGTTAGAGTTTTATCTGGAGGTATTGGATCAGGAGGAGAAGCGTTCGAATGAGAACCCGACAATTGGCATTATCTTCTGCAAGGAGAGCGATCCGGAGGTGGTGCGCTATGCGATGAACAGGACGATGAGTCCGATGATGATTATGCAGTACAAGGAGCAACTGAAGGTAGGTGGCGTGATCCAGCGTTGTCTGGAGGAGTACTGCAGGTTTGTGAATGAGGTAAAGTAACGAACTCGTTCAATGCGGTATATCAGCTGGTGCACATGCAGAGGCATCTGATGGATGAGGGGATTGGGTTGAGGCAGCTGACAGTCGTCTTCCCTCCGGGCCTCCGTCGGCATAGGAGTTATGCCTCCCCTCACTTCGGCCGCTTTGCTAAAGAGCAAAGCTATAAATACCTCGTTCGCCTTCTCGCAAGCCATAGCCCAAGCGAGCTTGGCTCTGGTCTTGCTTCGCGCGTCGGTTGCTGGATTATTATTTTGTATTAAAGACCCTCCCGACCTCCCTGCATAGGGAGGGGAAAGAACCTGACCACTTTGATAAAATGCAACAATGGGCAGAATCTACAGGGAAAGGAGAAATAAGCAGAGAGGAGATAATGCTCACGTTGGGGCGCTTCGGCATGAAGCGATTTGCATCGGCAGTAATGTGGGTGCTGAGGGAGGCGTTTGCTTCGACTGAGCTCAGCACAGGTGATCCTCAAAATCCTGACCAAAATCCAACTGATGGTTCGATCCTTCGAGAGCCTCAGGACAGGCGCCAGCTCACCACAAGAAATCTGACTGAAAATAGGGGGGCGATTCTTTTTGGGGTCGTCGCTCAGTCGCTCCTCAAAATCCAACTGAAAATCCGACTGATGGATTCGACAAGCTCACCACAAGAAATCCAAACAAAAAACTGAAACCTTGGATGCTCTGCCCACCGGACAAGAAGGCTGGTCGTTTCCTTTTGGAGGAGATCATGCGCTCGGGCAACTTCGGTCATGACGACACCCGCTTTGCAAAGGCTAAGGATGGCATGCTGGCGCACTTCATCGGCAAGACCCGCCACAACCTGATGT
>DCHV01000054.1:9690-14408 GCA_002314945.1 Prevotellaceae bacterium UBA1743 | reverse complement strand
GTGATCCGCTTGGGGCTCGAACCCAAGACCCCATCCTTAAAAGGGATGTGCTCTACCTGCTGAGCTAGCGGATCTACCTAAATGCTGATTTTTCGTCAGCGCGTGCAAAGGTAGTGCAGTTTTTCGGTTCGTGCAAATATTTGTTTCAATTTTTCTCCTAATGAGCCGTTTTTTCATTCATATTCTCCGTTTCCTTGAGCACGAAGCGATGATAATAGGACAAAAGGAGGGTGGTGAGCGGCAAAGCGATGATAAGGCCGATAATGCCTAACAAGCTACCCCAGATGGAGAGTGAGAGGAGAATAATGGCAGGATTAAGCCCCATGGCACGCCCCATGATACGAGGAGTGAGTACCATATCCTGAATGACTTGTACTACACAGAATACGGCTGCTGCGCAAAGCAGGATAAACCAGAAGTTCTGTCCCGTCTCGGCCGACTTGATAAAGGCGAGCAGAATGGTGGGGAGGAAGCCTATCACTTGCATGTAAGGCACGAGGTTGAGGAAGCCGATGAACAAGCCTAATACGACACCCAAGGGGAAATCGATAATGAGAAATCCTATGCTGAAAAGGATGCCTACACAAAAGGCTATCAAGGCCTGACCACGGAAATAGGCATTCATACCATTGCTGACGTCCTGAGCCACCTGAACAGCCAAAGCTCGCTGGGAAACAGGGAAGAGACGAATCCAGCCTGAAGAAATAGACTCATAGTCCATGAGGATGAAGAAGAAATAGAGCAGGACAATGAAAGACCCGAGAATACCTATGGCTACATTGATGGTGCCTGTGAGCAACACCCAAGCCTGGGAAATGACAGAGCCAAGCGTACCCATTACATTGTTCTGCTGCAGGGCTTCCATTATCGAGGGAATACTCATGCGGGTATAGGGCTTGATAAAACCCACTATCTGCTCGGTGATCTTAGTATTGCCGAGGAAATCATTGAGGTAGAAGGTAATGAGGTCACTCAGGCGTGCAAACTCCTGGATGGCGGGAGGGAGAACGATTGCCAGAATCCCGACTACACCTCCTATTACCAGCAACAGGGCGACCAGGATGCTCACTACCCGATTACGCAGTTTACAACGATACTGCAGGAATCTGACCATAGGATAGAGCAGATAAGCCAGTAGCCAAGCAATAAAGAATGGCAGCAGAACGGTACTGAGACGGGTAATCAGCCATCCTGCCAACAATAGGATGGCTACAACGATAAGACCTCGTATGAAGCGATCAAATGTGATTTCTTTTTGCAACATCATTCTTCGAGTTTAGAAATTTACATCTTCTGCACAATGATAAAAACATGGCGAAGATACGATTTTCCTTTGGAAAAAAGTGCTGAAAAACGAGAAAACCGCTAAAAAAGGAAAAATAATTGGATGCAGATGTGAGAAAGACTGAAATAATGACTACTTTTGCCCCTTGGCAAAGTATAGCGTAACTGATAAATGGGAATATTGTACTTAGTACCTACTCCGGTGGGAAATCTGGAGGACATGACGTACAGGGCTGTGCGCATCCTGCGCGAGGCTGACCTGATACTGGCCGAGGACACTCGTACCACAGGCATTCTGCTGAAGCATTTCGAGATAAAGAATGCAATGCTTTCCTACCATAAGTTCAACGAGCATCAGACCGTGGAGAGTGTGGTGAACAGGCTGGTGGCAGGAGAGAATGTGGCTGTAGTGTCCGATGCAGGTACCCCGGGTATCAGCGACCCTGGCTTCCTGGTGGCACGTGAGGCTATCAAGGCAGGTGTCGAGGTATATACGCTTCCAGGTGCCACGGCATTTGTGCCAGCCTTGGTGAGTAGCGGACTGCCTTGCGACAGGTTCTGTTTCGAGGGCTTCCTCCCTCAGAAGAAGGGTCGTCAGACGAAGTTGAATCAGTTGGCCGAGGAGACACGTACCATGATCTTCTACGAGTCGCCCCACCGTGTCGTGAAAGCGCTTTCGCAGTTTGCCGAGGTGTTCGGTCCTGAGCGTCCTGTAAGCGTATGCCGTGAGATAAGCAAGCTGCACGAAGAATCGGTGAGAGGAACTATGCAGGAAGTACTGCAGCATTTCCAGGAGAACGAGCCACGCGGAGAGTTTGTGATCATCGTAGGAGGAAAAGAGTCGGAATAATCCACATTGACAGAAGAAAAGACCAAAATACAAAAGATATGAAAAAGGTTATTATCGCATGTGTAGGTGCATTGACACTGAGCGCATGTTTTTCAGGAAACAAATCGGAGAAGGAACAGATGCAGAGCGAACTGGATTCTCTGCAGGAGATTATCAGCCAGCGTGATACCGAGCTGGATGACATTTTGAGTGTGGTGAATGACATCCAGGATGGCATCAAGCGGATCAACGAGGCAGAAGGGCGTGTGACAATTGCCGATGGCAATGTGGAATCGGCCAGCAACAAGGAGATCATACGTGATAATATGCAGTTCATCCAGGAATCTATGGAGCAGAACCGCACCCTCATCGCACAGTTGAAGGAGAAGCTCAACGCCAGCTCGTTCCAGGCAAAACAGTTGAAACAGACCATCGACAATCTGCAGGAACAAATCTCTGCCCAGTCGGCTCGCATCCAGGAGCTGCAGGCTTCGCTGGCCGAGAAAGACGCCCAGTTGGTTGCTCAGAACGAGCAGATTACATCGCTCAACGAGAATGTGAGTGGGCTGACGGCCGAGAACAAGGCAAAGACGCAGAAGGTCGCTTCACAGGAGGCTGAGCTCAACACCGGATGGTTCGTCTTTGGGACAAAAAGGGAACTCAAGGAGCAGAAAATCCTGGACAATGGGGATGTGCTCAAGAGCGACGACTTCAACCACGACTACTTCACCCAAATTGACATCCGCAAGAGCAAGGATATCAAGTTGTATAGCAAGAATGCAACTTTGCTTACCTCTCATCCCGCCAACACCTACAAGCTGGAGAAGGATGCAGAGGGATTGTACGAACTACATATCACCAACCCGGAAAAGTTCTGGAGCGTGAGCAAATACCTGGTGATACAGGTGAAATAAGCTGAATGGAGGAACTGACGGAAAGGGCCATTCTGGTGGGCATCATTACACCAGATCAGGACGAGAGACATACCAGGGAATATCTGGACGAACTGGAGTTCCTTGCCGAGACGGCAGGGGCACAAACCATCAAGAGGTTCACGCAACGATTGAATGGGCCCAGTAGCGTGAGTTATCTGGGGAAAGGCAAACTGGACGAGATACGCGCCTTCATCCAGCGGGAGGAGGATGCAGAACGCGAGGTGGACCTTGTCATCTTCGACGACGAACTGAGCGCAAAACAATTGCGCAACATAGAGCAGGTGCTGAAGGTGAAGATTCTGGACAGGACGAGTCTCATCCTCGACATCTTTGCTATGCGCGCTCAGACGGCCAATGCCAAGACACAGGTGGAACTGGCTCAATACCGCTACATGCTACCCCGCTTGCAACGAATGTGGACCCACCTGGAACGACAGGGAGGCGGCTCGGGTAGCGGAGGAGGAAAAGGCTCGGTAGGACTGAGAGGACCTGGAGAGACACAGTTGGAAATGGACCGCCGTATCATCCTCAACCGTATGAGCCTGCTCAAGCAACGTCTCGCGGAAATCGACCGGCAGAAGACGACACAACGCAGCAACCGAGGACGCATGATACGTGTGGCATTAGTGGGTTATACCAATGTGGGGAAGAGCACGCTGATGAACCTTATCTCGAAAAGCGAAGTCTTTGCCGAGAACAAGCTCTTTGCCACCCTCGACACTACGGTACGCAAGGTGATTATCGACAACCTTCCCTTCCTGCTCTCTGACACGGTAGGCTTCATACGCAAGCTGCCTACCGACCTCGTGGATAGTTTCAAGAGCACACTCGACGAGGTACGCGAGGCAGACTTCCTCTTGCATGTGGTGGATATCTCACATCCCGACTTCGAGGATCAGATACGTGTCGTGGAGAAGACGCTGGCCGACCTCGGGTGTGACCAGAAACCCTCGATGATCCTCTTCAACAAGGTGGATGCCTATTCCTGGACGCCCAAGGACGAGGATGACCTCACTCCTGCCACCCGGGAGAATGTCTCCCTCGACGACCTCATCCACACGTGGATGTCGAAGTTGGGCGAGGACTGCCTCTTTATTTCCGCACGCGAGAAGACAGGTTTCGACACCCTGAAGAAGACCCTCTACAACAGGGTGCGCCAACTGCATGTGCAGAAATACCCTTACAACGACTTTTTATATCCAATAGAATAACAACACTTAGATAACGACTAACAATGGTAGAATTCAAGTATGCGCCCATGTTCCAACTGGGCAAAGATGAGACGGAATATTACCTTCTGACCAAGGAAGGCGTCTCTGTCAGCGAGTTTGAGGGGAAGAAGATTCTCAAGGTCTCTCCCGAGGCATTGACTCAGATGGCTAATGCCGCATTCCGCGACGTAAGCTTCCTCCTGCGTCGTTCGCACAACGAGCAGGTGGCTCGCATCCTGACTGATCCCGAGGCAAGTGACAACGACAAGTACGTAGCACTTACCTTCCTGCGTAATGCCGAGGTGGCAGCCAAGGGAAAACTACCCCTCTGCCAGGATACGGGTACAGCTATCATACACGGCGAGAAGGGACAACAGGTGTGGACTGGCTTCTGCGACGAGGAGGCACTCTCCAAGGGCGTATTCAAGACCTATACCGAGGAGAACCTGCGCTACAGCC
>DCHV01000054.1:0-9570 GCA_002314945.1 Prevotellaceae bacterium UBA1743 | reverse complement strand
ATGGAATACCGCTTCCTGATGGTGACTAAGGGCGGAGGCTCGGCCAACAAATCGTATCTCTATCAGGAGACCAAGGCGCGCATCCAGAATGCAGGCACTCTGGTACCTTTCCTCGTAGAGAAGATGAAGTCGCTGGGTACAGCTGCCTGTCCTCCCTACCATATCGCCATCGTGATAGGTGGTACCAGCGCTGAGCGCAACCTCCTTACCGTCAAGCTGGCCAGCACTCACTTCTACGACACTTTGCCTACCACAGGTGACGAGACAGGCCGTGCCTTCCGCGATCTGGAACTGGAGAAGACGCTGCTCGACGAGGCTCACAAGATAGGACTCGGCGCACAGTTCGGAGGTAAATACATGGCACACGATGTCCGTGTGGTACGTCTGCCACGCCACGGAGCAAGCTGCCCCATCGGTTTGGGCGTAAGTTGCTCGGCCGACCGCAACATCAAGGCAAAAATCAACGAGGACGGTATCTGGATTGAGAAGATGGACGACAAACCCTACGAACTGATTCCAGAGTCATTGCGTCAGGCTGGAGAAGGTGAAGTGGTGAAGGTTGACCTGAACCGTCCCATGAGCGAGGTGTGCAAGCAACTGTCTCAATATCCCGTCAGCACCCGTCTCTCCCTGAATGGTACCATCATCGTAGGTCGCGATATCGCTCATGCCAAGATCAAGGCACGCCTTGATGCAGGCGAAGGAATGCCCCAGTACCTGAAGGATCATCCCATCTATTATGCTGGACCGGCCAAGACACCCGAAGGTATGGCCTGTGGCTCTATGGGTCCTACCACAGCAGGTCGTATGGATCCCTACGTGGATGAATTCCAGGACAACGGCGGCAGCATGATTATGCTCGCCAAGGGCAACCGTTCACAAGCCGTTACAGATGCCTGCCAGAAGCATGGCGGATTCTACCTTGGCTCCATCGGAGGTCCTGCTGCCATCCTGGCACAGAACAACATCAAGAGCATTGAGTGCGTGGAATACCCCGAGTTGGGAATGGAAGCTATCTGGAAAATCGAGGTAGAGGACTTCCCCGCCTTCATCCTGGTGGACGACAAGGGCAACGATTTCTTCAAGCAACTGAAGCCCTGGCCCTGCGCTTGCAAATAAATCTCTCACCCCATAACACCAATCCCCCGTTACTTAGATGTAGCGGGGGATTTTCTTTGAAATCCTTCCCGCCCGACATTACTCGTCAATAAGTAAATTATTTTTCTCTCAGAGGGGTCTTATATCCCTTCGATATCCCTTCAAAATCCCTTCCTATCGTGCGCGCTTCGATATGTCAGGACTTTTCGCAGAGAGAACAGAGAGAAATATCAATCCTTCCATCACCCTATACACGGAGGGGTGCCAAAAATTGACACCCACTGCCATTTTTTAACATCTTTTCACTTTTGACTAAGAGTCATGGGTCATGAGTCAAGAGTCATGGGTAAAACGATCACAGTAACAGTATCACAGTTGGTTTTGCGCACACACTTCGACCCCTGAAAAAAGATGAGCACCAAATTCTATATTATTTATATATATATATATATATAAAAATATAATATAGACTCTCTTTTAGAGTTGCGAAGCACACAAAACAACCGACACGGAACTGTGATAACTGTGTCTATAATTGAGCGTGAAAAAACGAGAGTCGAGGAGTAAGATATGTGTGCGCAACTAACTGTGATCTGTTACTGTGATAGTGTGTCTCAAAAAGAAAGCCCGAGCCGAGAATTGGCAAATTGAAATCTTCTTCGTATCTTTGTAGTCTGAAACAGAGGATATTGAAAGACAACATTTCATAATCTGAACACACTGGAAGAAGAGATATGCAGATTTGATGGTGAAGCCGTCACGACCAACAAATAGACAGCCCAGCGAACGACAAGTTCCCATACACACTATTTGTCGAGAGTCACAGTATCACAGTTACACAGTAACACAGTTTGTTTTGCGCACACATATTCATGGTCTGAAAGAATGAAATATTTTCAGGTAGATTTTATCAGTTTAGGGACTGTTTTCTCTCAAATCAAAAATGCCATGTATAGAGGTATGGTGAGGATGGGCGAATCCGGCTCAGCTCTTCCTACGTTATACATACCCATTTTTATACAATGATGCACATCATATTTCTCTGGATGGTTGAGTACCGTAACTGAACTCTTGGTCTTTCCTCCCTTGGCTTTTACCTCAAGAATATAGCATTCTCCCTGATACCTAATCACAAAATCAATCTCCAGGCCAGAATCCTTGTGGAAGTAGTAGAGCCGGCGTCCCATCTTGCCAAGGATATCTGCAATCACATTCTCATAAAGAGCGCCATTGCAGGCAGAGAGATTGCCTTGCAAGATATCTGTCTGTGTCCCATCTTCAAGCAATGAGACGAATAGGCCAGTGTCGCTCATATAGACCTTAAAGCAGTCATTGATGGCGTTGACATCAAGTGGTAGTCCAGTGATTTCAAGGTTGTAACATCGTCGGATGATGCCAGCATCTTCTATCCACTGCAGACAACTTTCGTACGTCGTTGCTCTTGCATTTTTCTTTATGACCGAATACTGGAACTTCTTGTTTTCCTTTGCCAACTGACGTGGGATGCTATCAAAGCACTCTCGGATGCTTGGTTTGATACTGTCGTCGGAGTACTTCACCATGTCGTCCTTATATTCGTCTATTATTCGGGTATGTACTTTGCGAACCTTGTCAAGATTATGGGTGGCGATAAATGTATTCACTGCTTCAGGGAGTCCTCCCACGATGATGTAACGTAGGAAGAGCTCCATCATTCTTTGATGAATGAGTTCTGGTACAGGTTTTTCCTCCTGCAGGCATTTCCGGAGCTTATTGATAACATTCTCCTTTATTCCATTCGCCCACAAGAATTCCTCAAAATCAAGTGGATACATGTTTATTATTTCCTCGTAACCAACTGGGATAGAACGGGGACGTTCCACATTTCCACTGTTTTTCTTCTTGCCATAACCTTTGACACCAAGGAGGGAACCTGTGGCGATGATGTCAAAGCGACCGTCCAACTGGAAGAACTTGAGCGCCGTCCTTGCCTGTGGACATTCCTGAATCTCGTCAAGTATAAGACATGTATCATCGTGATCGAAATCAACATCTGGTATGACGGTGGAAAGACCTGTTATGATATTGTCAACGTCAAGATCTCCCTCAAATGCCATAGAGGCAGATGGAGTCTTTATAAAATTTAGATAAACCACATTTTTGTAATTATCTCGGGCGAATTTCTCGGCAATGAATGTTTTGCCACATTGTCGAACGCCTTTAATGACAAGAGGCTTATGGTTCTTTTCTAATTTCCATTCTCTAAGGAAGTCTTCTATTTTTCGTTTCAACATACTGTCAGAAAGGTGTCAATTACACTTTTTCAAGGGAATAAACGATATTCTGTTACACTTTTTCAAGGGAATAACAAGTGCAAAGATACACTTTTTCAAGGGAATAAACGGAAACGAATCACATATTTTTTTACAAACGATAGAATTTCGCGTGGAAACAGACCTGAAACATCTTTTACAGGCAATTACTGTAATGCTCAGTAGTGAAGAGATTTTAGGCATCACAGACACAGAAACACAGTTACACAGTAACACAGTTTGTTTTGCGCACACATGTTCATGGTCAAAGTGACGGAACTTGCACTAAAGGAATGGGTATTCCCTCATCATGAACCACAAACAAACGTCCGAATATCAAAAAATAGACGAATCTGAATGAATATTTCAAAGTTAATTTGTAACTTTGCGGTAAATATTATTAAATGTACTTAGAAATATTTCAAAAATATGGATAAGCAGATTATCAAGTCCATCATCGGAGAGGGGCATCAAGAGATACGTGATATTTGTCTGGTAGAGCGTCCTGTGAATTTTGAGGATCAGATGAATTATGTGCTCATCGGTATTAGACGAGCCGGCAAATCCTATTTGATGCTTCAGGATATTCAGTGCCATATCCAGCAAGGTAAGATGAGTGTAGAAGACTGTTTGTACATCCGATTTGAGGACGAACGGCTTTCTGATATGAAAGCTTCGGAACTGGGCATTCTGCTGGATTGCTACAAAGAGATGTTCGGCGACAGACATCCATACATTTACCTTGACGAAATACAGAATGTGGAAGGCTGGGAAACTTTTGCACGTCGTTTGGCTGATCAAAAGTATCGTGTCATGGTGACTGGTAGTAACGCCAAAATGCTCAGCAAGGAAATGTCAACCACTTTGGGCGGACGGTATATTCCGAAGAAGATATTCCCATTCTCCTATTGTGAATATCTTCAATATCATGGAATAAAAATAGGCAAGAATTGGCAATACACGCCTGAAATACGAATTGAAGCAGCTCGCCGTTTTGACGATTATTTCTATCTTGGCGGATTATCGGAAATATTCCCATTGAAATACAAGAGGGAATGGATCAATGCACTATATCAGAAGATTATCCTTGGTGACATTGTCGCTCGCCACAAAATTCGTGGCGACAGGACTATACGTCTGCTTGGAAGAAAGTTGGCCGAGAATGTTATGCAACCCACAGCAATTTCACGGCTTCAGCATATTATCAAATCCTCAGGCGACAATATCAGTCTTCCCACACTAAAGGATTACCTTGCTTATATGGAAGAATGCTACCTTATTTTCTCTGTCTCTAATTTTGTATCACCCATTTCCGAACAGGAAACTATCAAAAAAAGATACTTCACCGACAATGGGTTACTCAACAATCTACTTTTTCAAGGAGAAACCAAACTCTTGGAGAATTTGTGTGCCATCACCTTAATCAGAAGATACCCCAGTGATGATGAACCTCGTGTATTCTATTACAATAGAAACATCGAGGTAGATTTCTATATCCCAGAGGACAGACTTGCTGTTCAGGCTGCCTACGACATCAATGATCATATCACGAGAGAACGTGAGGTGGGAGCATTAGTGTCACTCAACAAGACCTTTCCACTCCAGTCTGCGTACATCATCACGCGAGATCAAGAAGAAACTATCACGATTGGAAACATGGTCATACACGTGATTCCGATATGGAAATGGCTGTTGTTGTGAACAAGCGGAAACTTTCGTTAAAAATCATTTAAGAAGATAATAAACAACGTATTTTGTAGTTTCAATATAAGAGATGGACGCAAAATCAAATGACAATGAACCAGACATTGAAAATCAACTGTAATACGGCCATTGAGGCAGCCATGTTGAAGGAACTGCTCGATGAGCAGGGTATTGAATGCCGGATTTTCGACGAGACAAACAGCAAGATAGCTCGCGGTCTCTTAGCAGACCGCAGCGTGGATGTGATGGTCAGGGGTGAAGACATCGAGCAGGCTCGCTCAATATACAATCGCCTACGCGAGGAACAGGCAGGCTGCCAGATTACATGGTGTCCCAAGTGTGGAAGTGAGAATATTCAGACAAAAAATCAGGACAGACGTTTCGGCAGCTGGACAGCTCTGATTCTCGGCCTCGCAATCTTTGTCTGGGACATCCATATCATCATCCTGGACCTTGACCAGAGTAGCTGGAACATTTTCTGTAATTCCATCTTCCTCACATTGATAGGTGGAGGACTAATCGTATATTGGTTCTTCTCTTCAACCTCTCGCCACAACCACATCTGCTGCGATTGCAAGCATAGATTCTAATGTGTTTTGCCCTGAAAACATTTTTTCAGAGCAAAACATTAATTGGCGTACACTTTTCTTGACCGAAAGTGTGAAAAAAGTGTTCATTTGACCTTCTCACGTTTAATCAGTTTTGCTATTTAACAAAGATTAACAAATTGGGGGGGTAATTTTAATTTATTTTTGTAAATTTGCAAAAACAGAACAAGAAATAGCGTATAAAAATCAATTTACTAACATTTAAAAACAATTCATGTATGAGAAAGAAGTTTTCTTTATTGATGTCGTCAATGCTTCTGTTCATGATGGGAAGTGCCAACACACAAGCCCAGTCTGTGGAAGATTTAGGCGCTCCCTTGATTACAGATGTATCCCAGTTGAGTAGTAATGCCAGCGACGAGGCAGAAGGTCAGCACATTGAATATGTTCTCGATGGCGATGCCAACACGTACTGGCACACCGACTGGCATAACAAGTGCCAAGATCAGTATCATTATCTGCAGGTGAAACTCAATGAGGAATTCACGGGCGACATTGTTATCACAATGATACGCCGTGCAATAGCAGAAAACGACCACCCCACCGAAATGCTGGTGCAGGGTAGTTTGGATGGTACATCCTACACCGACATTGCAACCGTAGCTTTACCCTTTTCGGGGAAGAGTACTCCCACCACTTCCGAACCTTTCCGCGTGGCCAGTCCTGTCAAGTATCTCCGCTTTAACGTCACGAATTGTACGGGTAGTGAAATAGGTTACCGAAAATACTGGCATTGTGCTGAGTTTCAGTTGTATGTAAAGTCGCACTCGGAGGCTGTGAGAAATTATTTGAACAACATCCTCACGAAATATGATGGCTACCTGTATGGCGAATCTTTCAACGTGGGTAAGGAGTTCGGTCAATACGATGCAGCGGATATAGTGCCCGTCTTTTTGGAGAAATTGAAGTATGCCTGTGACATCTACAGCGAGGTTGTGGAGTGGCCTTCCGATGATGTGGTCGAGGCTCTGACTGTAGAGATTGATGAGTTGTATGCAAAAATTTTGGCTACAGAGGTACTCTACAAGATTCCCGGAAACGGCTATTACCGCCTCTATTCCAACCTACATTATTACGAGAACAATGCAACAGGTCAGAACGAGGAACCGGGGGGAGTCGTGGAGAAAATGCCTGTTGTGAAGGCAATGTATAGTACGCTGGAGGGCGAGTGCAGATGGGGAACTTACAAGGAAGGCGATTGTCGTTTCATCTGGAAACTCACTCAGGGAGAAGGTAGTTCTGTAGATATAGTGAATGCAGGTACCGATATGCGCTTTGCAGATTTTAACAATCCAGTCAGAATGTCTTTGGATGGTTCCTACAAGGTGGCTTTCGACTTTGCAGGCAAAGAGAATAATCGTACTGTAGTATATATTCGTCCCGATTATTTGGCTCGTGGTGGCAGTAACTATTTCCATCAGTTGGGCCATGGTTTGGGTACAGGCGTGGATAACAGTCTCTGTTTGTGGGATCCCACTTTTACCCATGGTGAAGAGTATGATACTGATAAGGGTAGTTCAGAATGGTATCTTGAGCCCGTCAGCGACGAGGAGGCACAACGCCTCATCGAGGCATTCGAGCCCTACAAAAATCATGACAAACTGGTCTTGAAATACAAGGAATTGAAAGAACAATGCCAATCGGCTTTGGCTTTGGCCGAAGACAAGAGCGCTGCATATACGCCCGACATTGATGGTGGTGGTCTCATCACTGAGAATTCTCAATTCTCCTCAAATTGTACAGAGAGTTGCGAGGGTTCTATAGAAAATCTGTTGGATGGAAACTCCGATACCTACTGGCATAGCTCATGGACTAACGGAAAAGTCCCCAACCATTCGCACAGCATAGACATTTCCTTTGCAATACCTTTAGCACCTGGTGCCTATCAAGCATGGGTACAGCGTCGTGGCTCAGGTACGTGCGATGACAATCCAGTCTTGTTCAGCGTATATGGAAGCAACGACGAAAGCGCATTGGCCAATACGGACGAGACAGGTTGGACACTGATAGCCAGCAACCTGAGCGACCCCTGGACAAACGGCGTGGTGGAGACTTGGATGGATGCCTTCGAGCTTAAACTCTCCTACAAATATATTCGCTTCTACAACGACGGAACTCGTGGTCCCTATGAGAGTGGTTACGATCGTGGCTTCTGGCACATGGGCGGATTCCAGCTCTATCATGCCCAAAAAGTAGGTTCGTCCCAAATCGAGAATATGGGACAGGTGGGTATCGACTTCCAGAATGCCGTAAACAGAGCTTGCAACATTGCAGATGCCGACATCAGCGTGAGCGAATACGAAGCATTGCAACAAGCATACGAGGCCTTCAAAAATGCATTGGTAGATCCTACACCTTTGCGCGAGACACTCGATGCTTACAAGGACGCTTCCTCTATACTTGCTATAGGCGAAAATCCTGGTTTCTGGCCAAATGAATCTACAGCTACTGCGCTGAACTCAGCAATCGATGAGGCCACAGAATATTGCAGAAAGGGACAGTTCGATAAGGCTACCGTGGAGGGATATTTGAAAAAAATCGTAACAGCCAACAAGAATTTCCTCGATGCGGCCAATAAGGTGCAACCCAACAAATGGTACAAGTTCCGCTTCCCCACGCAGGAAATCTATGACAAATATAGCAAGGACAGTAGCCCTGCAACAGGTTCCAGCTTGGGAAAAGCCTTAGGACGCTATGTGACTGTGGGAGCCTATCGTGCTGCCGATGAAGCTCAAGGTATTACCGAAGGCATCGACCAAACCCCAGAGGGTGATGTACGCGAAGGCGCTTCCATGTGGTTGGTTGACAATCCGGAATATGAAGACTTGTCCATGTTCCGTTTCGTGGCAGTAGCTGATACCGCATACGCTATCCAGAACAAGGCAACTGGCTTGTTCATCAATATTCAGGCCTCCAACAATAATAATGTAACCCTTTCACTGACTCCTACCTTGTTCGATGTCACTGCCTTGGGCGGTGGTACCAACCTGATGCACGGCCGCACGTTGAAGGGTGTAGAGCGTACCTGTTTGCATGTACAGAACTCAAACCAGCGTCTCGTAAGTTGGGAATCAAACAACTTTGGTTCTAACTCCAACTGGCTTATCGAGACAGCCGGAGACGTGGAAGATGGTTACAAGCCTACCTTCGTAAAGGAAATCATCGAAGGTAAGTTCTATCCTATGTGCTATCCTGTAGCTATCGCGCCTCAGAATGGTGAGAAGTTTACAGTGGAAGGTACCTTCCGTAAGAATGACAAGAACTACTTAGCTATGAATGAATTGGAAGGTGAATCAATCGAAGCAGGAAAGCCTGTTGTGTTCTTGGTAGGTGAGCCAGAAGGATATGTGGCACCTGCAGAAGGCGAAACTCCAGAATACACGGAAGTAAACTTTACAGTGGATGCAAGTAACATCGTAGCTGATCCTATGACTGTGAATGGTTTTGTAGGTGTGTTCGATAATAATAGGGTGGACGAAGGCATTGTCGTATTCTGCGACAATACCATAGTGACAGCCGAGGGTGATACACGCAACGTTCGTGCCAACATGGGTTATGTAATGTGGGGCGCAGCGACTGCCAATCCCGATACTGAATATAGTCTGGTGATGGAAATCAACGGCACTCCCAACGCAATCAAGAGCGTAGAACAGGCATCTGTACAAGGCAAGCAGGGCATCTACACCTTGTCTGGTTGCCGCGTAAACAAGGCCGTAAAGGGTGTGTATATCATTGATGGCAAAAAATATGTAAAGTAACCTTCTTGGTTATGTGAATCGTGTAGGAGGTAAACGCTAATCATCGTTTATCTCCTACTTTATTTTCCTATAAGCAAACCCATTTTCCATCGAAATTATTGAAATATTTAA
>DCHV01000085.1:2770-6322 GCA_002314945.1 Prevotellaceae bacterium UBA1743 | reverse complement strand
CGCGTGCACTTCTGACTGTGTCTTTCACAACCGATTCGCGACTTGTCGCTTCATAGAGTGACACATCGTTCAGATACACCTCAGCGGTATGATGTCTCCTGTCCATCGGATCAAACCAGTCACCTTCTATATCTGTGACGAACGGATTACTCCCTCCAAATAAGGAGTTAGGAACAACGGCTTTCCATATCCCGTCTTTCTCCTTCTTCCAGTTCTGCACAATCTCAGAGCCCTTGAGCTCCACCTTTTCCCCTTCGGCTGCACGATACAGGATACATCTTTTGGCATCCCAGCCTCCGTGTAGAGGATTCACCCATTCACGATAAGTACCGGCATGTACAGTCACGGTATCACCTGGTAGGGCGAGTTGTGCCGCACGATTGATGGTACGCAGAGGTGTGTCGATACTGCCATCCGATGCATCACATCCTTGAGTGGTAACATGCAACTCACGTGCGTAAGAGGCACAGATACAACATACGGAAAAAACAAATAATATAGATCTTCTCATTCCTGTTTCTTCGATATTATTAGTTCTTATTCTCTACGGATTGTATCTCCATCAGGAGTAACCATAAAGGAAGCATTCGTCACAGGGTCGGTCTTTATCACACTTCCCTCGGCACCTACTTGGATGCGTACCGTCTGACGGATATCATTCGAGGATGAACCGAGCATGATGTCAAATTCTCCGGGCTCGACCTGTAGATTCATGTCCATATCGTAGTAGGCGAACTCGCTTATGGGAACACTCATTTCCACATGACGGCTCTCACCTGCGGGAATCTCCACCTTGGTGAAGGCTTTTAACTGCTTGACAGGAGTAGCCAAAGTGCTGGCCACATCGTTGAAGTACAACTGCACGACTTCCTTGCCGTCACGCGAACCGGTATTGCGTACCTCCAACCCTACGGTCAGAGTATCAGTTGCCATCAATTGGGTAGCGGAGAGGACAGGTTCCCCATATTCAAAGGTGGTATAGCTCAAGCCATGTCCGAAGGCCCACAGAGGATCGGGAGAGGAGGATACATAATCACGTCCAGGATTGTTAGGTGTACCAGGTTGATGGTAGAAACCACGGTCGGTGGGAAGGTAATTGTAGAAGCAAGGCAGATGACCGGCACTCTGAGGCCACGAGATAGGCGTCCTTCCCGAGGGTACGGTATTGCCCATAAGCATATCGGCAATAGCATCACCTGCGGCTTCGCCACCATACCATTGTGCTACGATGGCAGGTACATGCTCTTTGGCCCACTTCACGCTAATGGGTTTGCCTGTAACAAGCACCAACACCAAGGGCTTTCCTGTAGCTGAGACAGCTTCCAGAAGTTGTTCCTGCATTCCAGTCAGGTTCAGGTCACATTGGTCGAAACCCTCGCCCGAGGTAACATTACTGTAGTCACGTGCCAACGAGGCGCTGGCTGTACCGAGGAAAAGCAGGGTAGCATCACTTGCACGTACGGCACTAAGAGCCTCGGCAAAACCGCTCTGGTCATCTGTTACCAGGTCGCATCCCTTGGCATAACGTATATTCACTCGGTCGCCCAGCAGATTGCGCAATCCCACGAGGGGCGTCACTCCATCCTGATTGCTACGGCTCCAACTGTAGTCACCAAACTGTACTTGATCGGCATTGGGACCTATTACAGCCAGAGAACGCAGGTTATCTGCATTCAGAGGCAACAGGTTGTTTTCGTTCTTCAATAAGACGATGGATTCATCAGCCATACGGCGAGCCAGGGCCTTGTTCTTCTCGCTACGTACCTCGGGTTTTCCTCCCTCATTGCGATAAGGATTCTCGAAGAGGCCCATCTCGAACTTCACCTTCAGCACACGGGCCACAGCCTGATCAATAACAGCCTCATCCATTTTGCCTTGTTTCACCAACTCGGGGAGTTGCCAGAAACAGCCAGAAGAAGCCTCGAAATCCAATCCAGCCGTCATGGCCATACGTCCTGCCTCAGCCTCTGTGGCAGCCACCTTGTGGAAACTATGCAGGAAACCGATAGCACCCCAATCGGAATACACATATCCATCAAAGCCCCATTCGTCACGCAGCAGTTCGGTAAGCAGATAGTGCGAGGCGGAATTGGGCACACGATCCCACATATCGTACGAACTCATTATTCCATGCAGGTTGGTGTTGCGTACTACCATCTCGAAGGGTTTCAGATGAACCTGCAACAGGTCGCGACGGCTACAACTTACGGAAGCAAGGTTGAGCCCGCCTTGCGTCTCAGCACCAGGTCCATAGTGTTTCAGGACGGGATTCATCCCATTATCCAGATAGCCCTTTACCTCGGCAATACCGAAGAGACCATTCAGATAAGGATCCTCGCCAAAGGTTTCCTCGGTACGTCCCCACCTCGGGTCGCGTGTCACATCCACTACGGGACACAACACTTGGTTCAATCCTTCAGAGAAGAGTTCACCCGCCACAGCCGTTGTCATCTGATTGGCCAAATCGGGATCAAAGGTAGCACCCACTCCGATACTCTGGGGGAAGATGGTAGAGCCATCCTGTACCGAGCCATGCAAGGACTCAGTCGTATTGAAGATAGGGATGCCCAAGCGTGTCTTCTCCACGCAATAATGCTGTATGCGGTTGTAATAATCTGTGGCCTGTTCGCTCGAGAGTAAGATGCCTTGTACAGAACCATAGCCATTAGCACCTATGCACTCATCCATTCTCGATTCGTTAAATTCACCATCTTGAACTATGTCGGGCGCCATATTGAGCTGCGAGAGTTGTCTCAGTTTCTCATCCATGGTCATCTTGCTCAGCAAGTCCTTCACTCTCGCTTCTACGGGAGCAGAGGCATCCTTGTAATCAGTCGAGCCTGCACCTTGACAGGCAGCCAGCGAAGCAGCCAAGGGCAAGGCCAAGGCATACATCTTTAGTTTTTGTGTGTTCATATCGTTTTAAAATTTGAATATTTCTATTACCAATGATCCGTACGGAATGGAGCCACACGGAAATTGCTTCGGGTATGCAGGTCGGAAGGTGGATTATCAGCCCACGCATAACGGACAGCCAGGGGGTGAGCCACCTCGGCACTTGTCACCACCACCTCATCTCCCTCAATACGTGCCGTGGCATCGTGCCACTTACGGTCGTAGCCAGCCACTACAAATCCCTCTACCTTCTCCATAGGTTCCAGGGGCTCGGCACCCTCGGGCATACTGAAGCGGATACGCACCTCGTTGCCCTCGATGCGGTAACTGTCGTACATAGGGGCATAGCAAGGTATCTTCTTCTTTTCGTAGGTGTTATGGAGTGCCAGAGCGGCCATGCGTGCGCCAAAGATGCGGCCCGTCTTGGGATGTACATTATCTACCAGCCCCATATCAATATTCACCACCATACCCGTATTAGGCAGATGCAAGGCGGCAGCTTGGGCCTCGCGCAACATGGCAAATGCAGATTCGGGATGAATGGTCTTCACTTCGCCGAAGTTGGCAAGTTGTACAAAATAAAATGGCATATTGGGATTGCCGAACTGACTTCTCCAATCCTCTATCAAAGCCTGGAAATTAGCCTCATAGCGATCT
>DCHV01000085.1:973-2655 GCA_002314945.1 Prevotellaceae bacterium UBA1743 | reverse complement strand
TGGTCGGGATCGTCACTCATCGGAGGTTCCTTTTCCACACCTTGTTCACTCAGGAACTTACGGTTGTCGTAGATGCTCTTCAACGTCTGGTAATCATAGTTCTTCGATTGGAGATAAGCCATGCGATCGATACTGCCATATACGCCCTCCAGCACTTCGCGACGTGTCCAGGGTTCGATCTTCGAACCGCCCCAACAATCCTGTATGATACCAATAGGCACTTGCAGTTCATTCCATAGCCCGCAAGCGAAGAAATAAGCCAAGGCGCTAAACTCTCGAACACTCTCGGGAGAACATTCCTGCCATCCATCCGAAGCAAGAGCCAGATGGAAGCGGTCGAGAGGTTGCATCGAGGTGACTTTCTTCACCCGCAGCAGACGGATATTGGGGAAGTTTGCATTACGTACCTCTTCCTCGCTGTTGTTTGTCCAGAAACCCACAGGCACCTCCATGTTACTCTGTCCGCCACCTAACCATACTTCGCCCACCATCACATTCTTCAGCGTCAGTTCCTCTCCGTCACTGAAGGTCAAGGTGTAGGGGCCTCCCGCCTTAGGTGTCTGCAGTTCGATAGTCCAATCACCCTCACTATTAGTTTGTGTCGTAACTGCCTTCTTATTCCAACCAGTTTGGAGTGTCACCTCCTTGCCTGCGTCAGCCTTACCTCGAATAGTGAGCAAAGTCTGCTGCTGCACCACCATATTATCCGTAAAAACACCCGGCAAGGTCACTTTTGCCTGCACGCCTGCGGCACAACAGGCCGCAAGTAAAGTCATCCATTTTCTCATTTTATTTGAATTTTTTTTATTTTTAGCGATTCGCAACATATTTCTGCTATCAAAGAGTGAAATCATCCGCTTGATCATGGGTGTCTGTTTCTGTGACGGCTCATGTATTGAAAATTATCCTTATTATTTCTTAATAGAATCTATGAGCCGTTGCAACTCATCAATTTTCTCGCGCAGGGAGTTGATCTCCTGTGCCTGTCTGTCAATAATCTCCTCTGGAGTTTCTTGTTGAGTCGTAGCCTGTACGAGTTTGTCCAAGACTGGTTCGGTGACGGTGGAGAGGGCAAACTGGCGACGGTCGTTGAGTTGCTCGAATACGACCACCTCGTTCTTTCCCTTCTTGAGCCAGCATCCAGGCAAATAGAGCGTCTGCTGTGGGCCCACCTGCCAATAGCGGCCCAGATGATGACCATTGACGAACACGATGCCTTTGCCCCACTGTTCCATGTCGAGGAAGGTATCGCCCACCTTCTTGAGCGTGAAGGTGCCGCGGTAGTATGCGGGACGACCTGTCTTACATTCCGTGGTGGAGGCACTCAGATCGGGTGTTTCCGTCAAGGGGAGTCCATACATCTGCCATCCTCCTGTAATCTCATTGCCATCGATGGTGACAGGATTCAGGATGCCCTTGTTGTTTGAGGTGATGCGTTTCCCATAGTTGATACGTCCGCAGTTCTCCACTAAAATGTCGAGCGTACTGTTGAAGGGTAGATCCACGGCTAAACTGTCAAGCTCCAACAGACGGTTCAGTTGCCCCACCTTTCTACCATTGACATAGACGGTGGCAAAGTCGGCTATATCGGGAATCCTCATCATGCCCGAGATGGGCTGGTTGAACTGCCTGCGGTACAGGACGTAGCCGAAGCCTTGTCCCAATTGCTCGAAATTGAGGGG
>DCHV01000085.1:0-859 GCA_002314945.1 Prevotellaceae bacterium UBA1743 | reverse complement strand
GGGATGCGCTCCGGCACCTCGGGAAGTTCATAATCCACATGTGCCTGCATCACCTCGCGTATGGCATGGTATTTCTCTGTATCCCATCCTGCCTCTGATATGGGCGCATCCCAGTCGTAGGAAGTGATGTCAGGCTGTATATTCTTGTCTGTATTATAGTTGGCACCTGACCAAAAACCAAAATTCGTACCTCCGTGTGCCATGTAATAATTAAAGCTGACCCCATTCTCCAGATATGCTTTCGTCTGATCGACAATCGCCTCGGTAAGGCGTCGCTGGAACGGCTCGTTCCAATGGTCGAGCCATCCCGGGTAGAACTCAGCCACCATGTAAGGTCCCTCGCCGTTGTTGTATTCGTTGATCACCTTCTTCAGATTCTCGATATTCCCCTCTCCATTGACCGTAGGAAGCGCCCCCTGGATCGTTCCACCCTCGAAGAGCCACGAACCATCGCTGGTAAACATGGGGATGTCGAATCCCACATCCAGCAATATCTGGCGTATGGCTGCATTGTAGCGTCGGTGTTCCTCCAGAGGAATATCGGGACGATGTAATACGTACGACCCAAACTCATTCTCGGCCTGCACCATCACGATGGGGCCGCCATGTGTCACCTGCATATCACGCACCTGTCCTGCCAACTGTTCCAGATGCGCCCTGCACGCATTGAGGAAGGGACGGTTGTTCTCGCGTACCTTCATCCCCTCCTGCAACTGCAGCCACCAGGGGAATGCACCATAATCCCATTCCCCACATCCGTAGGGCCCGGGACGCAGGATGACCAACATATCCTCCTCCTGGGCAATACGCAGAAACTCGCGCAGGTTGCGACCTTCCGATTTCCAATCCCACTGCCCCG
>DCHV01000097.1:2756-74319 GCA_002314945.1 Prevotellaceae bacterium UBA1743 | reverse complement strand
AATCGAAATGAGCGGGGTTGAAGCCGGCCTTCTTGATAGCTGCCTCTACTGCTTTCTGTATCTGCTCAGCCTTGGTCTTCTCGATAGCAACAGCGATCTCGTTGTCCTTTACTGACTGAGGTACACCACTTTCGTCGATAGCCACGGGAGAAGCACTTGCCACCTGCATAGCCACGTTCTTGCCTACGGTAGGATCCTCTACTGCCTTGCTCAAAGCCAGCATAGTGCACAGGCCGTTGCGGTTCATGTGGTTATATGTGGTGATGAAATCAGACTCGATGAAGCAATAGCCATCCAATTCCATCTTCTCGCCTGTGATACCGCTGCGAGCTACTACTGCCTCCTGAATTGTGCCATCGCCCATAGGCAGAGCCTTTACCTCGTCCAGAGTCTTGCACTTGTTGGCTACGGCAGCGTCCAGAATTTCCTGAGCCAGCGCTACGAAATCAGCATTCTTAGCCACAAAGTCAGTCTCACACTTCAAGGCGATGATAGCACCAAAGCCATTCTCTGCCTTTACGAGTACGCAACCTTCCGAAGCCTCACGATCGCTGCGCTTTGCTGCTACAGCGGCACCCTTCTTGCGAAGGTATGCTACAGCTCCATCCATGTCCTCCGACTCAGCCAAAGCCTTCTTGCAGTCAGCCAAGCCAGCACCGGTCATTTCACGGAGCTTCTTGATTTCAGTCATTGTAACATTCATAGTCTTTCTTTGTTTGTGTGTTGATATTATTCAGCAGCCTCGGTAGCTTCTGTCGCAGCTTCGGGTGCTTCCTCGTTCTCTTCACGAGCCTTTCCACCACGACGACCCTTCTTCAGGTTCTTCTCTTCTTCACCTGCTGCCTCGGCATCTACCTTCTCCACCTTGCGCTCTTCCAGACCTTCCTGGATAGCGGCACAACATGCATCCATGATTACCTCGATGCTCTTGCTTGCATCATCGTTGGCGGGAATTACGAAATCGATGTTGTCGGGATTGGAATTGGTATCTACAATACCGAATACGGGAATACCTAAACGATTAGCCTCGCGTACGGCAATCTGCTCCTTCAGCACATCTACCACAAACAGGGCAGCGGGCAGACGAGTCAGGTCGGCGATAGAACCAAGGTTCTTCTCCAACTTGGCACGCTGGCGGCTTACCTGCAGGATTTCACGCTTGCTCAGGTTGCTGAAAGTACCGTCGCTGATCAGCTTGTCGATATTGGCCATTTTCTTCACAGCCTTGCGGATGGTGGGGAAGTTGGTCAGCATACCGCCGGGCCAACGCTCGATCACGTAAGGCATATTCACAGCAGTAGCCTTGTCAGCTACAATCTGCTTAGCTTGTTTCTTAGTAGCAACAAAGAGAATCCTCTTACCGCTCTTGGCAATCTGCTTCATAGCCTCGGCTGCATCATCAATCTTAGCAACAGTCTTGTGCAGGTCGATGATATGAATACCATTGCGCTCCATGAAGATATAGGGAGCCATAGCGGGATTCCACTTTCTTTTCAGGTGACCGAAATGACATCCGGCCTCCAATAATGTATCAAAATTTGTTCTTGACATTTTTTCTTTTTTTTAATTTGTTTACTTTCCTTTTAATTCTTTCCTTTAGAATCAACTTGCAAGTAGTCCCCCGATCAACAGGAATCTTGCAGGTTTAGATACTAAACATGAGCCTCGCAGTTCAAGCACATTAACGTTTGCTGAACTGGAAGCGACGACGTGCCTTGGGACGACCTGGCTTCTTACGCTCTACCTCGCGGCTGTCGCGTGTCATGAAACCTTGCATACGCAGAGTCTTCTTGTCCTCTGCATTGATCTTTACCAATGCGCGGGCGATAGCGAGACGCAGAGCCTGAGACTGGCCTGTGTAACCACCACCATACAGGTTTACCTTGATATCGAACTTCTCCACTACATCCAGTGTGCTCAGTGGCTGCTTCACAACGTACTGTAGAATTGTGCTGGGGAAATACTCCTTCAGGTCTCTTTTATTGATGGTAATCTTACCACTTCCCTCGCTTACATAAACACGTGCTACGGCGCTCTTGCGGCGGCCAATTGCATTTACTACTTCCATTGTTTACTTATTTATAGAGGTTAATATCGATTGCTTTGGGCTGCTGAGCTTCCTGATTGTGCTCGCTACCTGCATATACGTACAGGTTGTCGATCAACTGGGCTGCCAACTTATTCTTGGGTAACATACCCTTCACTACCTTGCGCAACAGTTTCTCTGCACCGTTGGGCTTAGCCAGGATTTCTGCGGGAGTGATAGCCTTCTGGCCACCGGGATAACCCGTATAAGACAGATACTGGCGTTCTGTCATCTTCTTACCTGTGATCTTAATCTTGTCGGCATTGATGATGATTACATTGTCACCACAATCCACATTGGGGGTAAATTCAGGTTTGTACTTACCTCTCAGCAATTTTGCCACCTTTGTACACATACGGCCCAGTACTTGGTCGGTAGCATCTACTACCACCCATTCCTTTTTTACGGTTGCCTTGTTTACATAGATGGTCTTGTAACTCAAAGTGTCCATACTTCTTTTTTCTCTTTTTTGTTCTACTAAAAAACTTTTTACTTTCTCATAATCAGTGTGATTCACGAACCATACGTCTGGCCAAAGAACGTACTATTCACACACACAAAAGAGGCACCTTCATGCCCCTTTGATAATAATCGGCGTGCAAAGGTACGACTTTTTCCTTTTCCGCCAAAACTTTCCCTTATATTTTTTACACAAGGTCAATCCAATACGCACTCTACCAATTGACCTGGAGCTACCATCTTCTGTTCGCCCGAAGTCATGTTTTTCAGCGTCACCATGCCAGCCTGCATCTCGCTTTCGCCTGCCAAAGCCACGTACGGGATGTTTTTTTGGTTGGCATACTGCATCTGCTTCTTCATCTTGGCTGCATCGGGATATATTTCACAACGAATGCCAGCAGCACGTGCCTGTGCCAGGATGGGGAGGCAATATTCTGTCTCGGCTGCACCGAAGTTGATAAAGAGGAGTTGAGTGGCTGTCGTCACCTCGCGTGGATACAAGTCGAGCTGGTTCAGCACGTCGTAAATACGATCAGCGCCAAAGGAGATTCCCACACCGCTCAATCCTGGCATACCGAAGATGCCAGTCAGATTGTCATAGCGACCACCACCTGTGATGCTTCCTATCTGCACATCCAAGGCCTTCACTTCGAAAATACACCCGGTATAGTAATTCAATCCGCGAGCCAGCGTCAGATCCATCTCTACTTCCGAACCAAGTCCTGACAAATGCGACAGCACATATTCCACCTCGTCGAGGCCCTTCATTCCCACTTCGCTATCCTTCAGCACCTCTCGCATGGTAGCTATTTTCTCCTCGTTGCTTCCCTTCAGATTGATGATGGGTTGCAGTTTGGCTATTGCCTCCTCGCCAATGCCATCCTCTCTCAGTTCGGCATTCACATTGTCCAGACCTATCTTGTCCAGTTTGTCGATTGCTACGGTAATATCCACAATCTTGTCGGCAGCACCTATCATCTCGGCCATACCCGTCAAGATCTTGCGGTTGTTTATCTTGATGCACACCCGAATACCAAAGCGCGTGAATACTGTATCTACAATCTGCATCAGTTCCACCTCGTTGAGCAACGAGTCGGAGCCTACCACATCCGCATCACACTGGTAGAACTCACGGTAGCGTCCTTTCTGCGGACGATCGGCACGCCATACTGGCTGAATCTGGTAGCGACGGAAAGGGAATGTCAACTCATCGTGATGCTGCACCACATAACGGGCAAAAGGTACAGTCAAGTCATAGCGAAGGCCCTTCTCACAAAGTTGGGCTGCCAAATGTCCCGTTGCACCCTGCTGCAAGTCCTCGGGGGCAATGCCACGGAGGAAATCACCGCTGTTCAGTACCTTGAAGAGCAGTTTATCACCCTCTTCCCCATACTTTCCCATCAGAGTACCGAGATTCTCCATCGAGGGAGTCTCTATCTGCTGAAATCCATACAAGGCATAAACCTCTCGGATGGTATTAAAGATGTAGTTTCTGCGGGCCATCTCCTGTGGTCCGAAATCCCGCGTTCCCTTGGGTATGCTTGGTTTTTGTGCCATACTATTTCTTTTTCTTTTTGTTATTATTTGCCGATAACACTCACCTCCATTGGATAATGCATGTGAGAACCTATCAGTTTTATCCATACTATTTTATTCTTGGTAAGAGAAGGTACTGTCAGCCACTGGTTCTTACCCATTTCCACCTGGCCATTGTAAAGTTTGGATGCTGATATCAATTGTTTCCCACCCAGTTCCAGACCTTTTCGCTGTAGTTTATCCACCCCTATTCTGCGAATTATCTCTACGAAAGTCTGAAAGGGACTGTCACAAGCCAACGTGTCACCATCCGAGAACTTCACTATTATATTGTCTTTTGGCTTTCTCAGACCTGACGCTATTTTCTCTTCGGAAGTATCCTCATTCACGCACAAGCCGACTCCCAATGACACCTTCAAACCAAGTTTTAACTTGTCGCTTATCACACTGAGCTGACGATATTTGATACCTGCATCGCTGCCCAACAAATTGACATACCAACCATCGCTCAATGATTTACACGCACCTTTTAGTCTTTCCGGTATTTCCTTCATCACTAATGGAAATCGGGAGACTTCGAGGCCGATACCAGCCACATTTTCGGGGCCTATCTCCTTTAGCACCTCGATAAATGTAGCCGTGGCATTAGCTTTGCATATCGTTTTTCCATCAGGAAAAGAAACTGAGAGTTGCCGTTTTTTCTCCCTTTGCCGTACCGATTCATCAAATAAGCTGGGGGTTACAACCTTCCCTGGGATAATGGGACTTTTGGATATTATCTTCTCACGTACAGATGCTTTAATATCGCTCTGCGTCTGAGCATCGGAGTCGAGGGGAAAAGTAGGTTCCCCATTCTCGTCAAATAAATATTGCTGATACTCCTCCATTTGATTTGCTATTATACCGAATCACAGAACTAAGATATACCTAATGTAAAAAAACATCCCTATACCTCCCTGCAGCTTCCCTGTCGGCACACAAGGCCAAAAAACATTTCTTGTTCTCTCGGCAGCTACGCAACTCGGAGGGGTCGAACATGGAATTGAGGAAACTGATCAGCAGTTCCTTATTCATCTCCGTACCAAAGAGTTTCTTGAACGCGAAGTCGGTATAGACGTTGACGTAGCGTTCCTGTGATGCCGAAATTCCCATAGCCTTTCCCTTATTTCGGGGACAAAGTTACGATTAAGCGAGGGATTTCACAAATTTATTTGATGAAATCCGAGCGTGAGTAACTTCGGGCGAAGCCCAAAGTACGATTAAGCGAGGGAAATACCAAATTTCTGAGCAGCGAAGCCCAACAAAAATTCATTTTTGATTGGGTGAGTCGCGATGAAATTCGACGCAGTCAAATTTATTTGAGTATTTCCGAGCGTGAGTAACTTCGTGCGACAGCTCAGAGTTACGATTAAGCGAGGGATTTCTGTACTTGTCATGATACCTTGAAGAAAAATACAGACAAATGCTCAAATTCTCAATTAGAAGCGATTACGAACGGATTACGAAGAGATAACGAAGGAATGTGTAGAGGTAAATATCTTGACATACATCTGCCTCCGTTTTCCATCTTCCTACGTCCATCCTACGTGCATCGTACGTAGTGTGTACGTATTTCCACTATCGATCTACGGTATTTGCTCGGTATTTGTCTGGTATTTGTCTGGTATTTGTCTGGCATTTGTTCTGTATCAGATGGACTCACCTTGCGCACATCCTTCTTCGAGACCTTCACACCCCTACCTCTATCCTTACAATTAGTCATACACGGATGAAAAAGCCCCCTCGTCCAGAATAATGGATGAGAGGGCTTTGTCAGTATATCCTGTTGTCACGATTATAGGAAGAAGGAGTTATCTGAGTACGGCTCTTACAAGCCAAACAGGAGATTCGTTCCATCGACCAATATTATCCTTAAATTCAATTATGTTATTCTGATAATTAAACGATATATAAACTGCTGTTTTTGTAGATTTCGAAGATGTCCAATAATCACCATAATTACCAACGCTCCAGTAAAAGACAACAGAGTTACCATTACTGGCCGTGAATGTTGTTGTTCTATTCGACATTACATGAGATACAGTCAGCAAGGTTTCATATTCATTTTGGGTTGGCATACGCCACTGGTTGCCCCATGCAACTGTGGCATTGTCGTATTGAGCAGGAATTTGGCCATCCTCTAAATCTGTACCGTTATAACAGCCATAATAACCTGAACCTCCTTCACCCCACGAATCTGTGAGGCCACCACAATCCTTTGTAGCAAAGAATGGACCGCCAGACCACATCTGGACAGCATTAGGGGCATATTCTATTGGATAGATTTTATTCCGCTCTATCGTGATGGATTTTTGTGTGGTTGCCATACATCTGGTCGGTTCTGTGCTTTCATCGGAATATACCTTTATCTTCAGTCCTCCATACGTTTGGGCAGGGATGGCAAGATAGAAAGTGGTAGCTACTGTGGTGTTGATGGCTTCTGTACAAGACAGGGTAATTGTACCTTTCGCCGTTTGAGCTGCACTTGTCAATTCTGCATAGTAGTCTTGCTGTCCCGATGTTTTCTCTTTCACCATGAAAGAGCCGCTCAAAGCCTTATCGGGAGAAGAAACAACAATCTTCTTGACCATTGTACTTGCGGGAACAGTTATGGCCAACACTCCACAGATATTCTTGAAAGAAAGAGTTCTGTCGCTGCTTTCAGCATACATGGGCATGTTGAACTTTCCTTCCTCATAGACATAGGTATCAGGAAGGGTAGGATTACCCGCATTGTAGAGTGTAGCAGGATAGTACGCCTTGAAAGTCCCTCCTTGTGCGGCATTGCTCACTTTCTCAAATTCAGCAGTTGTAGCACCACCTTCCTTCGCTTTGTACTCACAACCATTCACGGAAATCATTTCATCTTTCACCCAATAGACCTTGCCTTTATCTGTTGTGTTTGTAGCATCCAATATAGTGCGCGTCTCACCTGTAGTGGCGATAAACACATCGGCCTTGCCATCCGCCTTCATTTCCTCGCCTGCATTCTCGCTCGTGCAACTGCTGAGTGCAGCCATTGCTGCCACAGCCATGTAGAAAAATCTCTTCATCGTCATTTCTTAGTTTTAGGGTTTAGAACCAGCTGTTGGTTGTCTCGGTTCCTACTTCTTCATACTGCTCAGTACCAGTATTCTGAGGTGCTACAAAACTGGCAGCTAACATTTTTCTCGCTTGCACCTCACGCACTTTAAGGCAGGGATGCACATATACTTGTTTTTTTATCATATAGAATTGATGTTATAAGAATTATACACAGACACAAAAAATCTGCCGCATACACTCACAAAGAGCACCTACGGCAGATGTACAATTTCGTTTTAGCAGGATGAGAAGGAAAGAATTTACCCCCCACAAATTCACAAATAGCGTCGCGTAGAGAGGCTGCAAATGGCTCTACAGAGCCATTTGCACAAGCATCGCAATGTGGTATGAATTTACGATTTTCCATCAGGGTTTATGCAGATTTGGGGCACAAAGGTAACGCATTATTTTCAATTGGGAAAGAAAAGAGGTGAAAATATACAATTCTGCTCTGCCCGTCTTCCATCTACAGTACGGACAGTTCCTCTACCGTAAGGCCCGTGGCAGATGCTACCTACTCAAAAGGAAGGCCCATAGCAATAAGCGACCTCGCCACAGCGATACGTTCTTGAGGACGACCATCTTCACGGCCCTGTGCACGGCCTTTCTCCAATCCGATGGATTCACCTTCAATGAGACCTTCCACACGCCCTTTCCGTTCTGCAGTTTCGGTTACGGCACACAAGTCCCAGTAATCTTTCTGACTCTCGCGGTAGCTACGCAACTCGGTGGGGTCGAACATAGCTATCTCGGCCTGCTCGAAGAGGCGGCGGAAGACAGCTTCCTGCAGGACGGCAGGGCGTTCCATCAGTGTGGCAAGGTTCTTGATAGCATAGAGCCACTTGTCGAAGATAGTGACCAATTCCGCTTCCGTCTTATGGAACTTGGGCATCTCCAGATAGATATAGGTCAGTTTGTCGTAGAAGACATCCTGAGAGTGTAAATCTACCAGTTTCACCTCGTGATGGAGCACCTCATTGTCCGTGTCGTCGAAGGTAAAGTTGAGGATGCCGATGGTATAGACCTTTGTCTGTTGGAAATTCCAACGTCCCTGCGGAGCCTGCTCCTGGATTGGAAATGTGCTGTAGTAGATGCTTCGGTCCTTGAAATAGTCCTGATTCGTCTTCTGCATCTCGATGAGGTGCTTCTCCCCCTTCTCGTTCTCGCAATACACATCGAACACTGCCTTGCGCTCTGCCGCAGCATGTCCCAAATGCCCCACATTGAGATAGTTGAGGTCTTGGATAACCTCCTTCCCATCGAACATAGAATTGAGGAAACTGACTAACAGTTCCTTGTTCATCTCCGTGCCGAACAGTTTTTTGAACGCAAAGTCGGTATAGAAGTTGACATAGCGTTCCTGTGATGCCGAAATTCCCATAGCCTTTCCCTTATTTCGGGGACAAAGTTACGATTAAGCGAGCGATTTCACAAATTTATTTGATGTAATCCGAGCGTGAGTACCTTCGAGCGTCAGCTCAGAGTACGATTTAGCGAGAGAAATTTGAGTATTTCCGAATTATTGGAGCAGCGAGAGCTAAAGAAAGTTTACTTTCATTTGGCCGAGTCGTGACATAAATCGACCGCAGGTCAACGTGAATACCTTCGAGCGTCAGCTCAGAGTGCGAGTAAGCGAAGGATTTCGCAAAAAAGAAATGGGTGAACTTTGCGTAATTTTCTGCTGACCCATGAGTGAGTCCATAGACCCTTCGTAGAAACATCGGTATAACATTATATCCATTCCAATCCACCTCCAATTCATCTCCAATTTTTCCTCATTTTAATTGGACTTGAATTGGACCTGAATTGGAGGTGAATTGGACTTATATCGGTATCACTACGAGAGGTTATCGGAGTTTGGCGCTGTTTTTCATTGTGCTAAAACTCGCATTTCAGAAATTCACGATGTAATGCTGCTTGTTGTAATGCGGATCAAAAAAGGCAATGCCTATATCCCACAAATCCATGCTTACTACGCTGGGAAGTCTGTCAAACCATTCCCTGTGCTGCCTGAGGTTATCCATCACCAACAAAGTATGCTTGCCGATATGCTGGAGCAAAGCATCGTCTGGATGTTCCAAAAAACAGAAATCCACCTCCCCTTCTGGCCAATCTCGCAGACACTCCGCCTTACGGCATCCAGCTCGCAGATATTTCATGACAGAGACGCCTGCTGTCGGTACCACTATGAGGCGTGGCTGATGCCAGTTGACACATCGTGTCAGTAGGTGCAGATGGCGGCGGATGCGGAATCTGTGCCATGTCGGGAGTTCCGAATCCAATACATTGTATATATAATAAGGGTTAGTCTCATACACTACCCCACGCAGGAACTGATAGGCAAAGGGGGAATGTACGCCATAGCCCTTGCGATGTCTGAATCGCCTCAACCATATTACCGGATTGCTGAATTTCTCCATTTCGAAGACAAAGTTACATTATTTCGCGTAGGAAACAGGTGTGCCCTAACTGCAAAATCAGCCCTCATTAGTTAACTTATGTTAAATTCGTGAAAATATATCTAATCTTGTATAGGCGCGAATTTCATTTTCTGCTAATTTTGGTGTTATAAATAGTAAAAAACAACAATAATTATTAACCTTTAAAATGATTTCTGTATGAGAAAGAACATTACTTTGTTTTTGTCGGCAATGCTCCTGTTTATGATGGGAAGCATCACCGTACAAGCTCAGTCTGTGGAGGAATTAGGCACTCCTATGATTACGGATGCATCACAGCTGAGTAGTAATGCCAGTGACGAAGCAGAAGGCTTGAACATCGAGTATGTAATCGATGGCGATGCCTCTACTTTCTGGCACACCGACTGGCATGGTAAGTGCCAAGACCAGTACCACTATCTGCAGGTGAAACTGAATGAGGAATTCACTGGCGACATCGTCATTGCTATGACACGTCGTCAAGTAGCAGACAACGACCACCCCACCGAAATGCTGGTACAGGGTAGTAATGATGGAAAGACTTACACAGACATTGCAACTGTGGCTTTACCTTTCGCAGGAAAAGGCACTCCCACCACCGCAGATCCTTTCCGTGTATCCGATCCGGTGAAGTACCTCCGCTTCAATGCTACGAATTGTACAGGTAGTGGCGCAAGTTATCGGAAATTCTGGCATTGTGCTGAATTTCAGTTATATGGATTGTCACACTCGGACGCAGTGAAAATTGCCTTGAACAACGTGCTGCTGAAATATGATGGCTACTTGTATGGCGACTCTATCAACGTGGGCAAGGACTTCGGACAATATGATGCAGCCGATATCGTGCCTACCTTCTTGGAGAAACTGAAGTATGCCGATGACATCATCAACGAGGTTGTGGAGCGTCCTTCCGATGACGTGGTTGAGGCTCTCACTGTCGAGATTGATGCGTTGTATGCCAAAATTATGGCTACCGAGGTACTCTACAAGATTCCCGCCAATGGCTATTACCGCATCTATACCAACCTGCACTACTATGTGAACCAGGGTACAGGTCAGTATGAGTTGAATGAGAACGAGGAACAGGTGGAAATCATGGAGAAAATACCTGTTGTGAAGGCTATGTACAGCACGCTGGAAGGTTTTGGCAGATGGGGAACCTACAAGGAAGATGACTGCCGTTTCATCTGGAAACTCACCCAGGGAGAAGGTAGCACCGTGGATATGGTGAATGCAGGTACCGATATGCGCTTCTCAGATTTCAATAGTCCTGCCAAGATGTCTGTGGATGGTCCCTTCAAGGTAGCCATCGATTTTGCAGGCAGAGAGAATGACCGTGTGGTAGTTTATATCCGTCCCGATTCATTGGAACGTGGAACTAGCAACTACCTCCATCAGTTGGGTCATAGCAGAGGAGCAGGTGTGGACAACGGCCTCTGTTTGTGGAATCCCACTTTCACCTACGGCGAGGAGTATGATAGCGACAAGGGCACCTCGGAATGGTATCTCGAGCCCGTCAGTGACGAGGAGGCACAACGCCTCATCGAGGCCTTCGAGCCTTACAAAAACCACGACAAGTTGGTACTGAAATATAAGGAACTGAAAGGACTATGCCAGTCCGCTTTAGCTATGGCAGAAGACAAGAGCGCTGCATATACCCCCGACATCGATGGAGGCGGCCTCATCACCGAGAATTCCCAGTTCACCTCTACTTGTAGCGAGAGCAGTGAGGGTTCTACCGAAAATCTGTTGGATAACAACTCCGAAACTTTCTGGCATAGTCAATGGAGCGGTGGTTCAGTCCCCAACCATTCACACAGTATCGACATTTCCTTCCCCGAACCTTTAGCACCTGGTGCATACCAAGCATGGGTGCAGCGTCGTGCTTCAGGCACGAGCAACGACAACCCAGTTCTGTTCAGCGTATATGGAAGCAATGACGAGAGTGCATTGGCCAATACGGGAGAGACAGGTTGGACACTGATTGCCAGCAACCTGAATGACCCCTGGACAAGCGGCGTGATAGAGACTTGGATGGATGCCTTCGTGCTTACCACCTCTTACCAATATCTGCGCTTCTTCAACGACGGAACTCGTGGTCCCAACCAAGATTGTTACGACCGTGGTTACTGGCACATGGGTGGATTCCAGCTCTATCGTGCCAATAAGGTAGGTACATCCCAGATTGAAAATATGGGACAGGTGGCTATCGACTTCCAAAATGCCCTGAACAGAGCCATCAACATCGCAGATGCCGACATCAGCGTGAGCGAATACGAGGCATTGCAGCAAGCCTACGAAACCTTCAAGAATGCATTGGTAGATCCTACACCTTTGCGTGATGCGCTCAATACTTACAAGGATGCAGCTTCAATCCTTGCTATCGGCGAAGATCCTGGCTTCTGGTCTGACGAATCCACAGCTACTGCATTGAGCTCAGCAATTGATGAGGCTACAGAATATAGCAAAAAGGGGCAGTTCGACAAGGCTACTCTGCAGGGCTATGTGGATAAAATTGTGGAAGCCAACAAAAACTTCCTCGATGCAGCGAACAAGGTACAGACCGACAAGTGGTACAAGTTCCGCTTCCCCATGCAGGAAATCTATGACAAATATGGCAAGAACAGTAGCGGTGCAACAGGTTCCGACCTGGGTGATGGTACAGGACGCTACGTAACCGTGGGTACCTATCGCTCTGCAGATGAAGCTCAGGGTATTACCGCAGGTATCGACCAAACCGCTAATGGTGATGTACGTGAAGGTGCTGCCATGTGGTTGGTGGACAATGTGGAATACGATGACTTGGCAATGTTCCGTTTCGTGGCAGTAGCTGATAGTGCATACGCCATCCAGAACAAGGCCACCGGTTTGTTTATCAATATTCAGGCCGTCAACAACAACAATGTGACCCTGTCGCTGACTCCCACCTTGTTCGATGTCACAGCCTTGGGTGGTGGTACCAACCTGATGCACGGCCGCACGTTGAAGGGCGTAGAGCGTACTTGCTTGCATCTACAGAACTGGAACCAACGCTTTGTAAGTTGGGAGTCCAACACCTTTGGTTCCAACTCAAACTGGCTCATTGAAACAGCAGGTGATGTAGAAGATGGTTACGAGCCTACCTTCACAAAGGATATCGTCGAAGGCAAGTTCTATCCGATGTGCTATCCTGTAGCCATCACTCCTCAGGATGGTGTGAAGTACACAGTGGAAGGCACCTTCAGCAAGAATGACAAGAACTACCTGGCAATGAACGAACAGGAAAGTGAATCCATCGAAGCAGGAAAGCCTGTCGTATTCATAGTAGGTGAACCTGAAGGATATGTGGCACCTGCAGAAGGCGAAACTCCTGAATACACAGAAGTAAGCTTTACGGTAGATGCAAGTAACATCGTGGCAGATCCTCAGACCGTAAACGGCTTTGTAGGTGTGTTTGAGTACAACTGGGTGGACGAAGGCATCGTCGTATTCTGCGACAATACCGTAGTGACAGCCGAGGGTGAAGAGAACACCGACTGCACACGCGATGTATATGCCAACACTGGTTACGTAATGTGGGGCGCTGCCACTGCTGATCCCGATGCTGAATACGGTTTGGTAATGGAAATCAATGGTAATCCCAATGCCATCAAGAACGTAGAACAGACACCTGTACAAGGCAAGCAAGGCATCTACACCTTGTCTGGTTGCCGCGTAAGCAAGGCTGTGAAGGGCGTTTACATCATTGATGGTAAGAAATATGTGAAGTAAGTTTTTATTGCATAATATTTAAGAGAAGGCCACCGCCCGTGATTGGGTAGTGGCCTTCATTTGATGTTGCCTATTCATGTACGGCCTCAAAGAGGGCCTCGATGTTTTCCGGCTTGGTATCAGGCAACACAGCCTCGTGTGAAGGGGATATGACCAACCCTGTAGGAAAACATCGTTTCAGTCGAGCCACGTCTTCACGCACTTCTTCAGGCGTACCCTCAACCAATAGATATTGTGCATCCACTCCGCCAAAGAAACTACCATGATCACCAAATTCGTGACTCAGTTTTTCCGCATTCATATCCTGTGCCTTGGCCTGAATAGGGTGAATGGCATCTACACCAAGGCTAAAGAGATCGTCGATGATGGGATAGATACTTCCACAACTATGGTGAACTACCATCAAACCATAACTCTTGGCTTGATCTACCAGTTGCTTCGTGCCTGGGAATACATACTGACGCAAGCTGTCAGGGTCAACCATCAACCTTGTTTGCGAACCGAAATCATTACCTATGAGAACTGCATCCAAGTACCCTTTTGTAGCCTCATAAAATATTTCTCCGCAATCGAGATAGAATTTCGTAATGCGATCTATCACGGCCTGATACATCTCGGGGGCTGTGAACATCGTAGTCAAAGCGTTCTCCATCCCAAATGCAGAACATGAGTCCTGAAAATGGGCTGCCCACATGATAGCCATACGTGCCATGTCATCGGGGGCTTCTCTAACTATCCTGCGACATTCGTGGAAATCGATATGTTCCTCGGGGTCTGGCCATGGGAATGAATCCACCAAAGCAGGATCCGTCATATCTTCGAAGAAACCTGGGGCTGTCAGCGTGCGATGATCCTGAGACCCTCCAAAACCGCTTTTCCCAAAAAACAACGAACACCCTATGTCATTGGTGGGTGGATTGTGGTAGGGGACGCCAATCGCATATACATCATCGTCTATCCTTCGTTTCAACTCGTCGAGGTTGTTCACCTTGAAATAACGGAGAAGGTTGGGGATTGCCGCAGGTGTGGGTAAACCTAACCATGATGCGGGTCGGTCAACCTCTTGCCTCCGCACCGTAGCAAAAAAACGTTCTCTATGATTCATCATTTGTCCTAATTTATGTGAGTAAAAATATCAATTGCGACACAAAGATATAACTTTTGTTTTGTAGCTATCAAAAAAATACCTATTTTTGCAACCAGTATAGTATCAAAGATAGAGAAAATATGAAAGCAAAGCAAATTCTTGTCACTTTTGTGACGTTGTTAGTCGGTTATGTATTGGGCGGCTTGGTTGGCATCCCCCCTTCATTGGAGGCGTTGAATAGTGGCGATGTATCAAAAACGGGCGAAACTGGAAAATCAGAAATGGACACTTTCCAGGAAACTTTGCTTAGCGATTCGTCCGTGATGCAGAATACCATCCTCTCGGTCTCGTTGATGAATATGCGCATTCAGGAGTTCGATAACCTCACAACTTTGGCCATCAAGGCAGCGGAAGGAAAGCCAGAGTTAGATGAGGTAATTTGTCATCTGGAAGGCGTGAAGCAATTGGCTGAAAATGCTCATCAGAAAAGTAAAATTGCCCAAAAGTCGTTGGACGCATTGCTTACGGGCAAGAAAAGTCCCGACCTATTGCCCTACGAACAAGCCTCACAGAATATGGTCTTAGCTTACCTGCTTCTGAACAATCAGAACGACGCAGGTAAGGAATTTATTCAGGCTGTTGATGAATATCTCAAAGGGAAAAACGTACAAGATAATCAAGAACTTGCTGCAGCGCGCGAACAATGGGCCTTATACTGTTCTGCTTCCGCTGTGTTAAACGGAGAAAAAAGTGATATAGCCTACAACACACAGGAGCAATCGAGTGAGAAGTAAGTTGTTGATGACATTTTTAGATACAAATTGAGAATAAGGGGGCTGGCAAATGTCAGTCCCTTATTTTTCTCGGTTTATTTTGAGTCTTACTATGAGAATTATTTCATCTCTTTTTATTTTTTGAAATTCCCCTTATATTTATACGACAAATGATTCCAGTTCTGATAAGTTTGGTTCCAGTTCTCTGCTATCTAATGTGCATCAAGGCAATGGATGCCTTTTCTCTGGGTGGTTGGAGACAGATATTTCTCTATGTGTTATGGGGCGTCTTTGCTTGTTTTGTTGCATGGGGATGTAATCAATTATGGCCTTGGGACAACGTATGGGGAGCACCTGTTCTGGAGGAGTTGCTCAAATGTCTTCCTCTTCTATGGTTCATCTGGCGACGGAAGGTGGCTTTTCTTGCTGAAACACTCCTTTTCGGCGCAGCTATTGGTACTGGCTTTGCTCTGCTGGAAAATACATTGTACCTTTTGTACGTACCCGATTTTCCAATTGGGAATGCACTCATTCGAGGATTGGGGACTGCTCTCCTCCACATGGGATGTGTGGCTCTGAATGCGAATATTGTACTCGTATGCCATCGTTGGGCAGAAGCCAAGGAAAAGAAGTTTCATCCCGTTTTTTGTATCGTTGGCTTCGTGCCTGCCATCTTGTTGCACATCTGTTACAACCTGTTCCTGCTTCCTCCTTTCATCCAGTTGTGCGCCACTTTACTGGTATTTGTGATATTCTTCATCGGAATGTACGAATGGGATGCGTCTCTTATTCATCGTTGGTTGGACGAGAGCATCTTCTCAGATATCACCTTGCTTGGTGCCATTCGACGTGGTGAATTCAAAACCACTCGCCAAGGAATGTACCTCATCCAGATGCGTGACAGATTTCAGATGGAGGTATTCTTCGACATCTGTATGTATGTGACCTTGTATCTGGAACTGACTATTGCCGCCCGTAGCAGGATGATTCTTCGGGAGGCAGGCATGGATTCAGGGGAAGATGAAAAAGCACATGCCGAGACACTCAACAAGTTGGCAGAACTGAAAGAACTCCGGAATCGAATCGGCACAACTGCCATGACGATACTGAAGCCTATTCTGCACATTCAATCCACCGATTTACACTCGTTGGCAAAGATGGCGAAAAACTGACAAAGCCCTCTACTTTGCCATCTGTTGGCCAGCTACATTATAGCGGGAGCCATCCCGGAGAATATAGATTTGTCCCTCTTCAAGAACTTTTTGAACAGGCTTGATGTTCTCACTTTCTTTGATACCTCCGATGCCGTTTGCGCCAGATTCCACCAATTCCGCCTTAGCCTGAAATTCGATAGAACCGTCAGAATGGCAGAGCAGATAGTTTTCGGGTACATACAAATATCTGCAATCCAACATACTATCAGTGTCATCTCTGCCATATTTGCGTACCTGTATCTCATATTGTCGAGTAGCGGCAGTGTAGCGGATTACACCGTATGTGCTATATTCCATCTCGTCCACCCATGTGCCATCGTTGAGATACACCACATCTCCCTTTAATGCATCGTGGCGTGTCTCGACGAGTTTGCTATGAGTGTGGGCAAACACACATATCAGTGTAGGCAACTTGGGATTGCATAGACGCTGAGTGAAGGCCAGGTTTGTGGTGTAATCGTGGAAAATGCCCGTCAACAGACCTGTGGAGAGGGGAATTTCGACAGGTACCTTATTATATTCGCACCGTTTCTTCCAGTTCTTTATTGTCCAACTATCCGCATACAACACAGGGTTGTTAGTTTCCGTCACAGCATATTCCTCCCATTTATATACAGGATGATTCTCGTCGCCTACCCCATCGATACAAGTGGAGACATTGAAGTCTGGAGCACCCACTCCTACATGTATTGCATTCCAGAACGAGGATACTAATGTGCGGTTACCTTCATCCGTTTCCGTTGCATTGATTAAGCCACGTGTCTTTTTGCGTTGCTGAGCTGCTTTATAGACGGTGGCTGATGCCCCCAATTTGGAAGTGAAATAACCAGGAGGAAGAAGTGCGTCAGAACGAACATTCGCGGTTCCCATCTCTCCATGAGGATAGGGAGCATTGAAGTAGTCATACCGGCTGCCATGTTCGATGGCTACTACCGAATTAGGACCAAAAGGTTCATATAATCCTGTTCCCGGAGTGTCGAAGGCATTGGTGAATAAACCGGGGAAGGCTGCTTCCATATCCTCCTTCGATATCGTCAGGTCATGATTGCCTGGCAAATATACGATTTCCTTACCTGCATCATGTAGTTTCTGTAGTGCGGCGAATATATCGGCATTCTGTTCCTTGATGCGAAGCAGATATTGCACATCGTCAAGTAGCTTTCCTTGTTCATCAGCCACCATACACACGTTAGTGGGAGTGCGCCACAACTCGAAGATGTCTCCATTCAGGACCAACACATCGCACGAAGAAGGATTTGCGTACAGTTTGTTAAGGAAATTCACAATACGATCCCTGTTCTTGTTTGTCCAAGCATAATAGTTGTTTGCATCGAAACTGCGTGCATCGCTCAGATGCCAGTCGCTCACTATCACAACCGTCTTGTCCTCCGTCTGTGCCGCGGCTTCCATACATGCTCCCATCAATAGAAGCACAGAAAATAATATCTTTTTCATCGTAGTCATCTGTCGGTTATTTTATGATTTTCTTTAGCACGGCACTCAATGGCACATCCACTTGATTCATCCAGCAGAGGCCATATTGCACGTAATAAGCACCATATTCATTCTGTGCTACCACAGCACGCAACGAACCATAATCCATGTATCCGTAGTTGCCATATTCGCCCGTGTCACCCACCTTTTCCACATAGAGTCTCGCATTCACCTGAGCATTCACTGCATCGGCATACGCCTGAGCCTCTTCCGGGGTGGCGCAAGACAGGTTATTGTTGCAGAGTATGGCACAGAGTAAGGCATCGCGCAGATTGTTACAGCTACCCTCCGCCTTGGCGCGGTATTTCAGGATGTTTACGCTAAAATCAATCTGCAGGGAGCATTCCGTGCCTGTTTCGTTGGTATCGACAGAGGTGAGTGTCATATCCACTCTTCCCATCAAGGTACTGTCTGGCTGCAGGATGTCCGCATAGAGTTTCACTTTGCCGAATTCCCGTTCTACGACGTGGATGATGGCCTTGTTTCCTGACAAATTAAATTCCTTCCCATCGAGCGAGAGATACTCGGAGACGGATATACCAAACAAACTGACAATGTTGTCCAACGTACTGCTCATTCCCTCCAATTCCACATACGGTTCGATGGTACAGGTGCCATCAATCCACGATTCCGTATAAGAAGCCATTACTTGCATCTCCAACGACATGAAGGTGGCCTTCATGCTCAGGTTCTGGTTCAGTGCATTGCAGAACATCTCTGCAGTCTCCGCATCAGGACACGTCTTGTGCAGAGCGATGGCAGCAAGTTGATCCATCAGTTGTCCCAAGTCTTTGCAAGTGCCCGATACAGGAATTGATAAACTCTTGCTTATGGCGATATTTACCTCAAATTCCACAGGGATATGCAGGTAACCCTTCGCATCAACACCCTTGATACTTGTGGCAGCCAAAGAATCCAAAGCCTCGGGCTTCAGCGTCACCTGAATGCTCGATACATTCCCTTCTTTTCCTACCAATTCAGCAGTCAGGTGAAGGTTGCCGATGCTTTTCAACGTCAGTTTTCCATTACTGAGTCCTGTGGAGAGATTCAAGGGGATTTCCTTGTTTGCGCCCGATGTGATGTCAAACAGAGTGACGAGCATGTCATAGAAATTCGTTTTCGCACCGTATGTGGTAGTGAGCGTAGTGTCACGCAGGCAACCGTCTGTTATGCCAAGCATGAAGCCCACAGCTTCTGCTGTATGTGGGTCTTCTTTTAGAAGAGAAGCGTTCACACTCTCCACTACGGGGCGTATAACAGACACGTTCCATTTCTTTTTTGTCATGTCGGGATCCTGAATCTTGAACCGATCCTTTCCCCACGCAGCGAGTGCCACTTCAGCATTGCGGTACGTCACCAAGTTGTCGCTTGCTAAATGATAGTATTCGATAGGTGCCTCTGGCAACCAATCCTTCTCCATATCTTCCTGTGCCAAGGCCTTCCAAAATGCACGTCCCGCAACCGAGGTTCCGTTTACCACATCGTCATAAAAGTTGCCGTTGGCATCCACTAAATCCTCCATGCTTACCGTATGCATGCATCCTTCCTTGTATGCCTCCATCATACTCTTCAGGATGGTATTTGTGATATCCCTCCGTCTGATTCTGCTCTGCAGGATGCCCTTGGCCGACTCTGTGGCATTGATGGGAGCTCCACCGCAGATAGTCTTACGTAGTCGGACGCGTGACCTCACATCTGCATCGGCATACTTCTCCAGGTAGCGTTGCACGGCCACTGCCTCTCCTCCCGAACGACTATAGCCCACGCTCAGCGTGTAGTAATCGGGATTCACCTTGATGCCGTTGGTAGCGGCATAGTCCATTGCTGCGAGGAAACCGTCGATGGCCTGACGCGCTGTCAGTTTGTTGATGAGAAAAGGCGAAACACGTCCATACGAGGAACCAAATCCTTCACCATCTACCTGAATCACCATCGCCCCTTCCGTAGCCACTGGACGCAATAATCCCACATCCATAGGCATAGAGCCACTTGGACATTGCTCCTTATCTGTGGTGAACGGCATACTTGTGAGCAGGAAGAATCCTACTTCGCGATATGTAGCCTTATCTTTTTCCAGAGGAATCGTGACAAGTTCCGACAACACGATGGGAGCGTTGTTCTCGTCGATGGAAGTGTATTCCAGTGTCACGGACTTGTAGCAACCAGCATAGTTTCGGTCGTATGCCTCAGCCAGCATGGCCATACCGAGGCCCAGTATCATCAATATTATCTTCTTCATCAGAACCTCACTTTCTTTCCGTCAATTATAAACATCTCGCCACGCTGCAACTTTGTGACTACACGCCCCTGTAAGTCATACACGGGAGACACCTTACTGCGTATGGATGTTTCTTCTATCCCAGAGATATTCTTTGGGTCATCCACGGGAATAGCCCCAATTTCCTTCCCCTCCAATTCTGCGGGAACCTCCGTTGAAATACCTGGCGTGATGTGCAGGATGGATGTGATGTTTGTCGTAGGACATACCAGATACGCATCACCGGCACGGAAGTCTTCCTTGTCATCCATCTCCTGATACCCGTATTTGGTTACTTCACCTGCATCTTCGATCTGTTCCGTCACCTTCAGTCGCATGGCATCCGGACCGAAATAGTAGCCATCCAATGGAGCTGGTAAAATGACGAGATACCATGCATCCTTCATCATGGACAGCTTAGTCCTCACGCGATCATACGTCCCTACCCAACTTTGCTCCACCGTTCTTTTAGAGGTGGGGATTACGAGTTCGGCTTGAGCCATACCCTCCACCGATGCGACGAGCATCAGGGAGAGCAATATCATATTTTTTCTCATACGTGTCATTATAGTATGTTTATTTGTGGACAAAGGTACGTACAAAGGTGAAAATAGACATTGTTGAACGACCATTTTTTACTCTCAAAGCGTTTTTTTGACATATCTTAACTGAAAACGGGTGACAAAAACTAAAAATCGGCCATAAATTTGTTCATTGTGTGCAATATTCCGTATATTTGCGGTGTTAAATCCCTTTTTTGGAGAAAAAATGGGATAAAACAATGTAAAAAAGACAATAAAAAACACAAAATATGAAAAAGAAAATACGGATTTCTCTGCTTGCAATCCTCTCCTTTTTGGCAGTAGGATGCACCGAGTCCATCGACAACTCGGCTCGCTACGTCTTCAAGGAATCGACGGTAGATACCTATCTGCAGAAGCATGAGCAGTACAGCGAGTACTACAAACTACTCAAAATGATTCCTGTGAGCCAGATGACAAAGACAAGTGTTCAACAGTTGATGACAGCACGTGGAAATTACACAGTCTTTGCTCCCACCAACGAAGCTATCCAACTTTATCTCGACTCCCTTGTGGCAGACGAAATCATTCCACGCGCTTCGTGGGATGCCTTCACCGATAGCGTGGTGCTCGACTCCATCCGCAAGGTGATAGTCTATAACAGTATCATCGACAGCGGTGATGATTACAGAGCGTTCGAAACCAGCGACTTCCCGACACAGGAGGGTTCGGAAATAGCCATGGCCAACATGTACGACCGTAAGTTGAATGTCAGCTATCCCGAGAATTCCGACACCATCTATATCAGCGGAAGCGCACTCGATCCCATCAACTGCAACATCCCTGCCCTCAATGGTGTGATTCATTGTATGCATCAGGTGGTAGCACCGAGCAACAACTCCTTGCGTCGCCTCTATACTCGCATTCTCGAACGTAACATAGAAGGTTTTCACGTGGCAGCCATGCTGTCCAAAGCGGTGGGTCTTTTGGATACCCTGGATCTCATAGTTGACCACGAATACGAGACAGCCTATTTGACAGGCAAGATTCCCTTGACAAAGACAGGTCCTGAATACACCTGCTATTCTCCCCAACACCGTTATTACGGTTTTACTCTATTTGCCGAGACAGACGAGTTCTGGGCCAAAGAATTAGGAAAGCCTGCTCTCGAAATCACAGTACAGGATGTGTACGATTATCTGGTAGAAAAGAACATCTATCCCGAAGCAACCCGCGATGCGAATTACACTTCTACGGATAACCTGCTCAACCAATTCGTGACGTACCATTATTTGCCCGAGAAACTCACCACCGACCACTTGATGTATCACTACAACGAGTATGGTTACACACCGAACCCCCGCACTTTGGGTTGTGCCATGGATCAATTCCTCACCACCATGGGTAAGCGCCGTCTGCTGAAACTCTACGAAAGCAAGGAAAGCAATGGTATCTACCTCAATCGCTTCCCCAAACTGAGAAACGGACGCCACGGCAACTATCACGAGGAATCCTGCGACCCCGACAAAGAGGGTATTCTCATTGGCGAATCGAACATGACAGGTCTCTACGATGTACGCAATGGTATCATCTATCCCATCAACGGCTTGCTCACGTATAGCGACGAAGTGCGCGACAACATGCAGAAGCAACGTATTCGCTGGGAAGTGACGGCTATGTGGCCCGAGTTTATGAACAACGACATTCGTATGTCCACCATCACCGACAACCGCCACAAGTATGTAATGATACCCACCGATAACGAATACAAGTATCTGCCCAACGTATGGATGAGCGAGGATACATGGTTCTTCTATTGGACAGGATATCAGACAGGATGGTCCAATGCACAAGGTGACGAGATGAGTATCGAAGGTATGACGGATTGTACCATGGAACTACCTCCCGTGCCACGTGCCGGCACCTACGAACTGCGCTTCGCCATCCAATGTGGAGGAGACAAGCGAGGCATGGTACAGTGTTACTGGGGTAGCAATCGTGAAAACCTTGCTCCTACTGGCATTCCTATGGACTTGCGCCAAGGTACCAAGTTCCGTAACACCGCAGCAGGACAGATTCCCAGCGATACAGGTTACGAAGCAGATACTGATGACGATGACTACAATGCCGAAGTGGAGAAGAAGATGCGCAACAAGGACTTCATGAAGGGATGTGTGCAGTATTGTGCAGGAAATGCAGGAGCTGGCTCCATGCGCAATTCGGACATCTGTATCCGACGCATCCTTCTGCGCGAACCGATGGATCCAGACAAGACGTACTACATCCGATTTAAGACGGTAATGGACGATCCCACACGTTACCTCTACATGGATTATCTGGAGTATTGTCCCAAGGAAGTGTATGACAACCCAGCAGAGCCCGAGGATATCTGGTAATCTGACATAACGAAATATTATTGAGAAGAAGGCCGATGGACATTCCGTTGGCCTTCTTTGTATTCTCGCGTTTCCTCATTTCTCAGCTTCTTTCCAAAAATTTCCCATTGTACTTTTGTAGATTTTTCAATGTATGCTGGCAGATTTTCCAGCGAATGCAGACAGATTTTCCAGCGTAAAACAAAAATCGTGTAACTACACGGATGAAATGGTGTAGTTACACGGAAAATTCCGCGTAACTACAAGAAAATATCCTTGTAACTACACGGTTTTCGTTTTACATAGGAAAATCTCTGTAAAAACGTAGGAATTTCCGGGAAAGTATGTGCAAAAGTCCGGAAAAGTACCCGGGAAAGTCTGGGAAAGTACATGCAGAAGTCTGGGGAAAGGCCCACCTCTTTTCCCCAAAAAATAAGTCATTAGAAATCATACGGATACAATTTCTAATGACTTATTTGATTTCTCGTTTCTATCTGGCTACTGCCTGCGAAATATTATGCTTCGCGTGTGATGTAGTCCTCGCTGCGTGTCACCGTCTGCGTGTTGCGTGGGTCACTGTCTGCCTCGCGGAACCAGTCGCTATATTCGATGTAATGGCTTGCGAAGGTTTTGTTGAGAGCCTGGGCTTGTGCAGGATCCACTTTCTTGATGAATTTGGCAGGCACCCCCCCCCACAGTTCGCCGTCACCAATCACCGTGTTGCTCAGCACCAATGCGCCAGCTGCCACGATGGCTCCTTTGCCTACGATGGCATGGTCGAGCACAGTCGCACCCATGCCAACCAAGGCACCATCCTTCACCTCGCATCCGTGCAAAGTCACTGAGTGACCTATCGTTACATCGTCGCCCAAAATGACGGGAGCCTTCCCGCGCAATGTGTGCAGGCAACTGTTGTCCTGTACGTTTGTGCGATTGCCGATACGTATGTAATCAACATCGCCGCGGACTACGGCATTGAACCAGATTGTGCAGTCGTCGCCCATCTCTACATCGCCCACTATCACGGCTCCTTCGCTGAAGTAGCAGTGTTTTCCGAATCGGGGTGCGGGCATCCCCTTTAGTGTCTTGATGATAGCCATATTATCTTGTTTTTCTTATTTTGCAATAGGTGCGCATGCCTCTTTCAGCCACACCTTTTCTTCTGTGTTCAAATAGGGGCTCAGAGCCTCCTCCACCCGTTGATGGTACCAGTTCAGATATTCAATCTCGTCCTCCTGCATCATGTCAGTCAGGATGGGTGTCTTGTCGATAGGACATAATGTGAGTGGTTCCAGTTGCAGGAACGCACCATACTCTCCCTCCATGTAGTGTGTTACCAACATGGTATTCTCGGTGCGTATGCCGTGACTCCCTGCACGATAGATTCCAGGTTCGTTTGTTACGGTCATGCCCGCCTCCAAGGGTGTCGGCACATGGTTCATGCGTATTTGATGAGGCCCTTCGTGCACATTCAGGTAACTGCCTACCCCATGTCCTGTGCCATGTAAATAGTTGATACCCTGTTGCCACATCGCGTAGCGTGCGCATACATCGAGCTGGGTGCCAGTAGTGCCTTCTGGAAACTTTACCATCGCCAATCTGATGTGTCCGCGCAGCACCAAGGTATAGTCGATACATTCTTGCTCGGTGAGGGGACCAAGGGCAATGGTGCGTGTGATATCTGTCGTTCCGTCCCGATATTGTGCTCCGCTATCTATGAGTAACAGCCCTTTTGCTTGGAGTTCTGCGTCTGTATCCTTGGTCGCTTCGTAGTGTACGATGGCTCCGTGTGGCCCGTAGCCGGCGATGGTGTCGAAACTCAGGTCTCGGTATTCCGCTTGTGCCTTTCTCAGATATTCCAGTTTGTCACTCACGCTCATTTCAGTCTCTCCGCCAGCTTGCACTGCAGGTAGTAGCCAACGCAGGAATTTCACCATTGCCACGCCATCACGCAACATAGCTTGGCGAAAGCCCTTCACCTCCACCTCGTTCTTCACGGCCTTCATGGAGGCTACGGGGGATGGAGCTTCGTACACCACCACATCGGGGTTGAGCAGAAGCCACAATTGGAAATTACTATGGTCGGGATCCAGCAGTATTGAATCCTTGTCGTAATGGGAAAGGTCTTCGGACAGGCTGTCGTACTCTTTTCGTTGGATGCCTTGGCTCTTCAAGTACTGTTCCACCTGAGGCGTGGCCTTCGCATGGTCGAGATACAAGATTGCCTGAGTGTCAGTAACCAGCATATAACTGACCACTACAGGATTGCAATGCACATCACTGCCACGCAGGTTGGTCAGCCATGCCACTTCATCCAACTGACTTATCACAATGCCATCAACCCCTGCTTCCTGCAGTTTCTCTCTCAGTAGTCCGATTTTTTCTTTTGCCTCTATACCCGCATATTCCAAGGGTTGAATCTCAGCTTCGGCTTCAGGCAGTGGAGGACGGTTTTTCCATAGATCTTGCGCGGGATCGTTGTCGGTGACTATTTCTATGCCATAGGCATCCAGCTCGTTTTGCAGTTCGCGTACCTCGCTTCCCGTGTTTACCCATCCATCCAATCCCACTGTGCATCCTTCTCCAAGAACCTCATTCAGCCATTCGGCGATGGTGGGAGTCTCTTCCAAGCGCTCTTTCATCAAGCGGAAAGGAGTCCCCTCCAATTGTTCCGCCGCAGCAAGAAAGTATCTGCTGTCCGTCCATAGTGCAGCATCGTGCAAAGTAACCACTGCAGTACCTGCACTACCGTCGAATCCACTTATCCATTCCCTTGTCTTCCAGTGCTCTGGTACATATTCGCCACTGTGTGGGTCGGTGCTCGGGAAAATGAATGCATCCAATTGATATGAACGCATCCATTTTCTCAATTCCTCCACCCGCTTAGATATTTCTTTCTTCTTCATGTCGTCATTTTCCTGACAAAGGTACAATGTTTTTGGAAAAGAAGCAAAAATATTGTACCTTTGCAGACGATATAGAACAAGAAGCCACATCGCGGCTCATAGTCAAAGAGACAGATGATTGTATGTATAGCGGAAAAGCCTTCAGTGGCACGTGACATAGCTCATGTGTTGGGAGCCGACCACCCCCACGATGGTTTTATGGAGGGGAACGGATACCAGGTGACCTGGACATTCGGGCATTTGTGCGAGCTGAAAGAACCTCACGACTATACCCCTTTGTGGAAATCGTGGAGTCTGGGGCAGTTGCCTATGATTCCACCTCGCTTTGGTATCAAGCTGAAGGCTGACAAAGGAATAGAGAAACAGTTTGGGGTGATAGAGCGGCTGATGCAGAATGCAGAAGGTATCATCAACTGCGGCGATGCCGGTCAAGAGGGTGAACTCATCCAGCGATGGGTGATGCAGAAAGCTCAGGCAAAATGTCCAGTGAAGCGATTGTGGATAAGCAGTCTGACGGAAGATGCCATACGCGAAGGCTTCTCCCATCTGAAGGATCAGGCTGAGTATCAAAGCCTGTATGAGGCAGGGTTGATGCGTGCTATCGGCGACTGGCTTTTAGGAATGAACGCCACGCGACTCTATACGCAGAAATATGCCTCTGGAACGGGACAGGTGCTTAGCATAGGGCGCGTACAGACCCCTACATTGGCGCTGATCGTGAGACGACAGCAGGAAATAGAGAATTTCCGCCCTGTGCCATATTGGGTGTTGACAACGCGCTATCGCGATGTTGTATTCACTCACGCGGCTTCGACTCCTTTTCAGACACGCGAAGAGGGTGAGGCCGAACTGGCTGCCATACGCGAGGCTCCTTTTGTCGTGACCGATGTGCAGAAGAAGAAAGGCTCCGAGTCTGCTCCACGTCTCTTCGACTTGACCAGCCTGCAGGTGGAGTGCAACAAGAAATTCGGATTCAGTGCAGACACTACTCTCCAACTGATACAAAGCCTGTACGAAAAGAAACTGACCACATATCCGCGTGTAGATACGACCTTCCTAAGCGATGACATTTACCCAAAGTGTCCGCAGATCATGAACGGGCTGAGGGCGTATTTCCCCTTGATGGAACGCATCAAAGGACAGAAACTGAAGAAATCGAAGAAGGTCTTTGACAACAGCAAGGTGACGGATCACCATGCCATAATTCCAACGGGAGTACCTGCACAGGGAATGACGGAGATGGAGTCGCAAGTCTATGATTTGGTAGCACGACGTTTCATCGGAGTGTTCTATCCCGATTGCCTTTTCGAAACTACTACGGTGCTCGGCAAGGTGGACAAAACACCTTTCAAAGCTACTGGAAAAGTAATCAACGACCCAGGATGGAAGATCCTGTGGAAACAGGCCGTCGAACAACCGAAAGAGGGAGATGGAGAGGCCGAAGAAAAGGAGTTGCCCGTATTCGTGCCAGGTGAGAGCGGACCGCATGAGCCAGATTTGGCCGAGAAGCAAACCACTCCCCCGAAGCCTTATACCGAAGCTACCTTGCTGAGAGCCATGGAAACAGCAGGCAAGATGGTGGAGGACGAGGAACTCCGTGATGCGTTGAAGGAGAATGGAATCGGACGTCCCAGTACACGTGCTGCCATTATAGAGACCCTTTTCAAACGTCATTATATTCGCAAAGAACGCAAGTCGCTCTATGCCACTCCAACGGGAGTAGAATTAATTGGCATCATCCACGAGGAACTGCTCAAAAGTGCCGAGTTAACAGGACAATGGGAACGGAAGCTCCGATTGATAGAACATCGTGAATATGAAGCGAAAACATTCCTGGACGAACTGAAGAAAATGGTGAGTGACATCGTACTGACTGTATTGAGCGACAACACACCACGTCATCTGACGGTGGAGGTGAGTCCTGCAACAAGGAAAAAAGTACCGCCAAAAGGCAATAAAAAAAGGTAGATTTCGTTAATACTAAATATGTGTATGCGTGAGAATAGGCCGAGCATGAAGATGGGGTGGACGAGTTCCTCCCTGGTAGTGCTTTGCGTTTTTCTCTTGCAGGCCTGCAGCGCCGAGAACCATGTAAAGAAGGGTGATGCCTTCTATGCGATAGGGGAATATTACGATGCTGCGGCAGAATATAAGGCTGCCTACTCGCGCACCAAACTGAAGGAGAAGGAGAAAAGAGGGGAACGGGCTTGGAAGATGGCTGAATGCTATCGTCGCATCAACTATTCAGCCAAGGCTATCGGAGGTTACCAGAATGCAGTACGATACAAGTATCCAGATAGTTTGGCCCTGTTCTATCTGGCGCAAATGCAGCAGAAGCAGGGAAACTACAAGGATGCGAAGTTGAACTACGAGGCATTTCTCGAACTCACTCCTGGACACACTTTGGCGAGCAACGGATTGAAAGGGTGTTCGTTGGCACCTGAGTGGAAAGACAATCCCACTCGATATTCCGTAAAAAAAGAAGCCATCCTGAACAGCAGGCGTGCAGATTATTCTCCCGTATTGCTGGGGACAGAAAGCGACCAACTATACTTGACGAGCACACGCACTCAGGCTACAGGCAACGAAATAAGCGGCATCACGGGAACAAAGAGTGCGGATATCTTTTTCACAAAAAAGGATGACAAGGGGAAATGGATTCCCGTAGAACCCGTGGAGGGCGAACTGAACAGTGAATACGAAGAAGGTGCATGTTGTTTCACCCCTGATGGCAGTACCATGTATTTGACTCGATGCACTTTCGACTCGGATTTTCCTCGTATGGCCGAGATCTGCACCAGTAGGCGAAGCGATGCTGCATGGAGCAAGGCAGAACCCTTGGAACTGACCCGCGACACCTTGTCGAGTTACGCTCACCCTGCTGTGAGTCCAGATGGAAAGTGGCTTTACTTCGTAAGTGACATGCCAGGTGGCATAGGAGGGCTTGACATCTGGCGTATCGCTCTGACGGAAGTAGGCATTGGTGGTGTGGAAAATTTAGGAGAACCCATCAATACGGAGGGAGATGAGATGTTTCCGACATTCCGTCCAAATGGCGAACTATACTTTAGCAGCAATGGTCATGTGGGTATGGGAGGTCTTGACCTTTTCTGTGCAAAGATGGACAGTGTGGCCAAGCGATGGACAGTAGAGAATCTGCAATACCCGATGAACAGTAGCGGGGATGATTTCGGAATGACTTTCGAAGGGGAGAGCAACAAGGGCTATTTCTGTACAAGCAGGGGAGATGCACGCGGATGGGATCACATCATGTCCTTCGAGTGCCCGGAGATTCATCATAGTGTGACAGGATGGGTATATGAGAAAGACGGATATGAACTGCCTGATGCAACCGTGTATATGGTGGGCAACGATGGGACGAACGAAAAAATCGGGTTGAAACCAGATGGCTCCTTTACACACGAAATAAAGCCCAATGTCGATTATGTATTTTTGGCTTCCTGCCCTGGTTATCTGAATGACGAGGAAGAATTGAGGATCGAACCGAGCGAAGAGCCTATTGATACCATTCTGCAGTTCCCCTTGGCCAACATCAAAGTACCGGTTCTTATCCGCAATGTGTTCTACGAATTTGACAGTGCTGAGCTGACAGAATCCAGCACAATGGCATTGGATAGTCTCGTGGATCTTCTCAATGAGAATGCCACAGTTGCCATTGAATTGTTGAGTCATTGCGATTACAGAGGCAAGGATGCCTATAATGAGAAATTGAGTCAGCGACGTGCGGAAAGCGTTGTCAACTATTTGATATCGAAAGGTATCGAAACAGGTCGATTGACGCCAGTCGGGTGCGGAGAGACACGTCCCAAGGTGGTGACGCGCAAGATTGCGGCTGAGTACCCCTTCCTGCACGAAGGCGAAACTCTGACGGAGGCCTTCATCTTAGCTTTGCCCGAGGAAGAGCAACAAGAGATATGCAACGCATTGAACAGGCGGACGGAGTTCAAGGTAAAGAGTACCACATACGGACTGACTGATCCGAACAAGCCATAGATTAAATGAGAAATAACGAGACAAAACCAACTATATTATTAACAAATAACATCAAACTATGAGTATCAACAGAAGAACTTTCCTGCAAAGGGGTGCAGCAGGCGCTGCATTGTTTACCATCCTGCCACGTAAGGTGTTGGGAAAAATGGGAGGCGCAAACGACATCATCGCGCCCAGTGATCAGTTGACACGCGGTATCATCGGTGTGGGTGGTATCGGTCGTTCTCCACAGCATTTCGTAAGTGACCAGAGCTGTCGTATGGTAGCTCTGTGTGACGTGGACCAGAATCATCTGGATGCTGGTGTGGAAGCTGCAAAGAAGACTTTCAACGAAACGGTGAAGGCTTACCACGATTTCCGTGAGCTGATTCACGATGAGAACGTGGATATTGTACACATCGCTACTCCTTCTCACTGGCATGGCATCATGGCAGTGGAGGCTGCCAATGCAGGCAAGGATATCATGTGTGAAAAACCCATGACGCGTACCATCGGTGAAGGGCGTCGCGTAGAGGAGGCTGTGAAACGTAATGGCCGTATCTTCCGCCTTGATACCTGGTTCCGTTTCAAGGATACTTTCTATGGACTGGGAACGGATGTACGTCCTCTGAAGAAATTGGTTGACAGCGGTCTGCTTGGTTGGCCCCTGACGGTGCGTATCTCAGGTGCCACTGGTTTCACATGGAAATTCTTCTGGACAGGAAAAGAGAATCTGGAAGTACAGCCCATTCCCAAGGAACTGGATTACGACTTTTGGTTAGGCCCGGCTCCCTACAAACCCTACAACGTACACCGTACTCACGGCACATTCCGCGGTTATTGGGATTATGATGGAGGAGGCCTGGGTGACATGGGTCAGCACTATATCGACCCTGTACAGTATTTCTTGGGCAAGGATGACACATTCCCCATCAAGGTGGAAGTGGATGCTCCTCAGCAACATCACGACGCTGTCGGCACATGGCGTAGCGTAACCTACACATACGAGGATGGCTGCAAGATCATTCTGGAAGGTGAGGGCTACGAGAGCGCTGGCAAAGTTCCATACATCGAAGGTCCAAAGGGCAAGGTTTACAAAGGTTTCGAATGCACTATCCCCAATGTCATGGAGGTTATCAACGAACTGCCTGAGCCTGCACCTCGCGTGACAGATTTCCTGGAGAGTGTGAGAACACGTCGCCAGTTTGCCCTGAACGAGTCGAATGGTCATCACAGTGCCACTATCGTGAACATGGGTGTGTGTGCTTTGCGTCTGAACCGTACATTGCACTTCGATCCAAAGACCCAGCTCTTCCTCAACGACGATGCTGCCAATCGCTTGGTATTCCAGCCTATGCGTGGCGAGTGGGGTAAGTACATCTAAAATACAGAAGGAGTTAAGAATAATACAGAAAAAATAGATAGAATATGAAAAAGATATTGAATATATTATTGGCTGCCATCCTGATGATGACAGTTTCCATGCCTCTTTCGGCACAAGATGACCGACAGAGAACTCCTGAGACTATCGTGCAGGATGTGCTGGCATTAATGCCTACACAGAACCAGAGCGATTTCAACCGTGAGATGAATTCCTTGGCTCAGGCAGCTCCCAAGTCCATCGAATTGTTAGTTGCCATGTTGCAGCCTGCCGAGAAGGCTTGCAACAACAAGGTGGAATATGCCATCAGTGGTGTGGTTGCCTATGCTTCCAACACACAGTATCGTGATGCAGTGAAGGAAGGTTTGGCCAACTCCATCTCCAAGACTCCCGATCAAACGGCCAAGGACTTTATCCAACAACAGTTGCGTCTGTTCTCTGACCAAAACGATGTGGAATATACCGAACATGAAGGTGCTGCTCCCTATGCAGCCGCATACGACAAACTGAAGTCGTTGGGCAAGGATGCAGGTGCAGAGGTAGTGAAGGCAGTGAAGTCGAAGGATCATGCATATCGTATGCAGGCTCTGAAATTCGCCACCGACTACAACTTGGTAAATGACGAATTGGCTTCACAGGTAGCCAAGAAGTACAACTCATGCAAGGAAGAGGGCAAAGTCGATATCATCAATTGGTTGGGTGATAACAAAGTTACAAATCAGAAACCTTTGATGATGAAGGCCTTGAAGAAGGGTGGTGCTCCTGCAGTTGCCGCTATCGAAGCTTTGGGTCGTGTAGGAGGCCAGGATGCCGAGGAGGCTTTGATTGCTCAATTGGGTGGTGAGTACAACGAACAGGCATTTGCTGCATTGCAGAGCTTCAATGCCAATTTGGACGAAAAGGTGGCAAGTTCTTTGTCAACGGCTACCGGCGCTCAGCAGTTGGCTCTTCTCAAGTTGGCAGATTCTCGTCGTATCAAGAAGGTTTCAGGCCAGGTGTTTGATCTTCTCAACAATAGCGATGCAGAAGTGTCCAAGGCAGCTCGTGAGGCTTTGTCGGGCGTAGTCACCAATAAAGATGCTTCACGTGTTGCTTCGCTGTTGGACAAGGCCAACAATGACGAATTGGCAGCTTACAAGAATGCATTTGATGCTTGCCTCAATTCTTTGAATAACAATGAAAAGTTCCAGGCCATCAATGCTGAAATGCAGAAGGCACAGAACAAGGATCGCTTCTATGATGCTTTGGCAGCTACCAACACGGACGAGTCGGTAGAAGTACTGCAGCAGGCCAACAATGATGCAGCTTTGAAGGCTTTGATGAAGAGCTCGAATTACAAGGCTTCTGCTCCTCTCTTGGAGGCTGCAAAGAACGGCAACGAAGAGGCTTTGAATGCATACGTTGCTCTGGTGAATGCAAATGAAGGAAACAAGGACAATCGTTACAATTTGTTGGCCGAGGCCTTGAAACTGGCCAAGAACAGTGATGCAAAGAAGAACATCATCAATAGCATGGCTGAAACTCCCACACGTAGCGCATTTATCACCGTGGGCGAATTCTTGAATGACAAGGATTTGGCTATCACAGCTGCCTATGCCGAGAAACAGATTCAGGCAAAATCACTCGATGACATCGAAGTGGACTTGGTGAAGAAGAACCTGAACAAGTCTATTGACGCTCTGAAGGCACGTGGCGCAGCCGATGACATGTATGCCGTTGACGCCATCAAAAAAGCACTGGCAGAACTTGACGAATCATCTCCTCTGTATGTCTTGAGCGACGAGGAGAAGAAAGAAGGCTTTGAAGTATTGTTCGATGGTACCAATTTGGATAACTTCGTGGGTAACAAGACCAACTATGTACCCATCAATGGTGCCATTTACGTGACGGCCGACTATGGAAGTGGTGGCAACCTATATACTGTAAAGGAATATCGCAACTTCGTCTTCCGCTTCGAATTCTGCTTCATGCGTCCTGGCGTGAACAATGGTATCGGTGTGCGTACTCCTATGGGCGTGGATGCAGCTTATGATGGCATGTGCGAGGTTCAGGTATTGGATCATGACGATCCTATCTATAGTGGGCTGCGCGAATACCAGGTACATGGCTCAGTATATGGTGTGATACCTGCAAAGCGTATCAAGCATAAGGGTCTTGGTGAATGGGGTACGGAGGAAATCCGTGTCGAAGGCGACCACGTGACTGTAACTGTAAATGGTGAGGTAATTGTGGATGGTGACATCCGCGAGGCTTGCCAAGGTCACAATGTGGATCCCAATGGTGGTGATAGCAACCCCTACACAGTGGATCATCGCAATCATCCCGGTATGTTCAATCAGAAGGGTCACATCGGCTTCCTCGGTCATGGTACTGGCGTGAAGTTCCGCAATGTGCGTGTATTGGACTTGGGTGACAAAGATGCCAAACTGAAGAGCAAAAGCAAGTCAAAGAAGAAATAATCCTTCCAATTCATAAAAAAGGAAAGGGACGCATAATTCATTGACGTCCCTTTCCCTATTTTTTTGATTAAGATATGAAAGACACTCTTAAATTCGTTATCCAATCGATTTTGGCTGGTGTTTTGATTGGCATGGGTGATATCGTGTATGTGGTCTCGGCGAATCATGTATTGGGCTCATTCCTCTTTTCATTGGGATTGCTCAGTATTCTCATCAAGGGCTATCCACTTTACACGGGTAGAATAGGTTTCATCGAAGGATGGAGCGATTTGTGGAACCCCAGCAGAGGGATGCTGCTGATTATTCTGTCAAATTTCATCGGCATAGCGCTGGTTTGTTCTTTGGCCGCGATGAGTCGTCTGGATCTCTCGGCCGTGGACAAGATGGTGGAAGTGAAAACCACTCAATCATGGTATAGTGCCCTTTTCCTGGCATGGTGTTGTGGCGCGATGATGTATTTGGCTGTGAACGGATGGCGCAAGACTTCCAATCCCCTCACTGTCATCATGCCCATCATGTTCTTTATCTTGTGTGGCTTCGAACACTGTATCGCCAACTTTGGCTATTTCTGGATGTGGATTGCAGCAAATGGTGGAGCCGACCTGTCTGAAAGAATCATGCAACTGCCCCTTGGATTCTGTCCTAATCTTTTGTGGATGATTGTAGGCAATGCACTTGGTAGTTTATCTTTTTCCAAGATTTGACAAATATTGACATCGGGCAATAAAGGGCATCGTTTCACGTTATAGATAATTATGAGGTACAAGTGGGCAATTCCCATATTGTTGTGTGTGCTGACTGCATGTTCCACCAAGAAGAACACTTCGGGAACACGGTTCTATCATTCGATGACGGCGCAGTTCAACACATTGTACAATGGTGAAGTGGCTTTTCTGGAAGGCAAGGAAGCGCAGAAGAAAGGTCACAGGGATGACTATACCCGTCTGTTGCCCATGTATATCAGTACCAATAAAAGCACTCAGAAAATAGGAGCAAGCAACTACGACACTTCGATAGAAAAATGCGAGAAGGCCATCAAGGTGCATAGCATCAAGAAAAAACCGATTCGGAAAGGGAACAAGAAGATGACTCCCAAGGAGAAGGAGTTCATGTCTCGCAAAGAATACAATCCCTATCTGTACCATGCGTGGATGATGATGGCCGAGGCTCAATTCAACAAAGGAGAATTCATAGAAGCCGCTTCTACCTACAATTATATTCTGCGACTCTATGGCAGTCAGCCCAAAATAGCCAGTGTGGCTCGTGCTCGTATGGCTCGTTGTTATGTAGCTATGAATTGGCCATACGATGCCGATGACATATTCCGAAAGATTCAACGTGACAGTTTGCCTGTCAAGGGGGTGAGGGAACTGAACAATGCATACGCAGCATATCTGATAGAGACGAATCAACATCAAGAAGCCATTCCCTACCTGAAAAAGGCAATCAAAAGCGAGCGCGACAAACTGTCCCGTGCGAGGATGAATTTCCTGCTCGGACAGTTGTATCACGAACAGGGAGACAATACGGCTGCTTACAAAGCGCTGGGACGCGTGGTGCGTGCCAATCCCCCTTACGAATTGGCATTCAATGCCCGTATTCTGCAATCCGAAGTAATGTCGGGCAGCAAATATCGTCAGATGCTGAGTCGTCTGAAACGGATGGCAAAGAGTACAAAGAACGAGAAATATTTGGATCAGGTATATTATGCGATTGGTAATATCTATTTGAGTGTGGAAGATACAGCCCATTGTATAGGTGCCTGGGAAAAGGGAGTGGAGAAAGCCACCCAATCTGGTCCATCCAAGGCGTCACTGTTGTTATGTCTCAGCCAGTTGTATTGGGAACGTGGCAACTTTATCGATGCAGCTCGCACGTACAAGGCATGTGCAAGCATCCTGGACAAGGAGCATGACGCATACAAGGAGGTGCAACATCGCAGCAAGGTGTTGGGCGAATTGGAGCCTCATCTTGTAGCCATCCATCTCCAAGATAGTTTGCAGGAATTGGCTCAGATGGACTCCACCCAGTGTCTGGCTGCTATCGATCGTGTGATTGAGGCACTTAAGAAAAAAGAGAAGGAGGAGGCAAAACTCAAAGCGAAACAAGAGGCAGCACAGAACGCAGCGGGGACGAATGCTTCAGATTCAAACAAACCCCGCAAAGACAAAAAATCAGAAAAGGGTTCATCCAAAGAATCGGATTCTTCAAGTTCCGATTCACCGAATACCGAGGATATGTCAAGTACGGACGAGTCCGGTTCGTGGTATTTCTACAATACTAATATCGTGGAGACGGGAAAGAGGGATTTCCAGAAGAAGTGGGGAAAACGCGAGAACGAAGATTGTTGGCGTATCAGTCACAAAGGTTCTCGTCCTATGACATCTTCGCAAGAGGAAGTGACGGAGGAAACGGAAGAAACGAATGAAACCTCATCTACTCCCAAACAAAAGAAATCGGGAAAGAAAAACAAAGGCAAGGATACGGAGCAACTGCCAGATTCCATTCAAGCCCAGGCTGAGACGGATAGTACAGCTATCCTCGACTCACTTGCCAAAGATCCTCATAATCGTGAATATTATCTCAAGGTGATTCCATTTACAGAAGCACAGGTACAGGCTTCCAACAAAATCTTGGCGGATGCTTTATACAGCGCGGGAATCCTGGAACAGGAGGGAATGGAGAATTTCACCTTGGCAGAGGCCTCTATGCAACGTCTTCTCCAGATTGATCCTGAATACAAGGAACGGGAGAATGTGTATTATCATCTGTTCCTTCTTTATGGAAGGATGGGAGAACTCGAGAAAGCCCAACTCTGTCGCGATAGTTTGACGACATACTTCCCTGAAGGCAAATACGCTCAGATGATAGGTAATCCCAATTATGAATGGATAGCCAAGGAAGGGAAACACATCGAGGATTCCGTATATGCAACTACCTACGAAGCTTATCAAAACTCGGAATATGAAAAGGTGGGACAGAACTATGAGTGGAGCAGCGAGAACTTTCCTCAGGGTGTCCATCGTGCCCGACTCATGTTTATTCATGCTATGAGCCTGCTCTATACTGCACAGAGAGACAGTTTCCAGGTGGTTCTGAAAGAAATAATAGAGAAGTATCCTCAGGATGCCGTGACTGAGATGGCCAATTCGATAGCGAGAGGAATAGCAGAGGGGCGTCCTCTGATGGATAAGAAATACGACACCAGTAACGTGTGGACACGACGTCTTCGTACGGTAGAGAATGATTCTGTATCGATGGAAGATGCACAGTTCTCAGAGGAACGCTATGGCAATTTCGCGTTTGTGCTGGCTTATCCTACAGGCAGTATTGACGAGGACCAACTGTTCTTCGAAATATCCAGGTATAATTTCTCCAATTACAAGGTCAGGAATTTTGAAATAGAGACGCAGGATGACCAAGGACTGATGCTGATGATGCTCAAGGGTTTCCGTTCTTTCGACGAAGTACATGCCTATGCACAGAAGCTCTATGCCGACGAACGGATGGGTAAACTTTTGCAGGGAATGCGTACTATTCTCGTTCTGGAAGAAAACCTCCAGAAAATCGGCAAGGAATTCAGTTTCGAGGATTATGAACATTTCTACGAGGAGAAGTTCGCACCATTGGATATTCCCGAGAATTTGATGATAGACGCTCCTTCTGATGTGAAGATCTTGGATCCGGATGAGGCTGACAAAGCCGCCGAAGAAGAGGAGGCAGAGGAGGAAACAGAGACCCAGAGTGTTTCCGATGACGATTTCCCCTTTGGCTTTTGATAGAAAATGATTGTCGTACCTTCCTATTCAAACACTCGTAAAAGAACAAGCAAATGAAACTCCTGTGGATAGATGATGAAATTGAGTTGCTGAAAGGCCATATCCTATTTCTTGAGAAAAAAGGATATGAGATGCAGACGGCAACTAATGGGTATGATGCGTTGGATAAATGTGCGGAAGAGACGTTCGACCTCATTCTGCTCGATGAGAACATGCCAGGTCTGAGTGGACTGGAGACACTGGGGAGAATCAAGGAAATGGCACCTGGTACTCCCGTGGTGATGGTCACAAAAAGTGAGGAGGAAAATCTCATGGAACAGGCTATCGGTTCACAAATAGCCGATTATCTCATCAAACCGGTCAATCCTATCCAGATACTTCTGACGCTGAAGAAGAACTTGCATCAAAAGGAAATCGTGAGTGAGGTGACTCAGACAGCCTATCAACAAGACTTTTCCAGAATAGGGCAAATGATAGCCCAATCCTCTTCTTTGGAAGATTGGATGGAAGTCTATCGCAAACTCACTTATTGGGAATTGCAGTTGTCCGAGACGGAAAGTGGAATCCGCGAGATGTTGGCCATGCAGAAGAAAGATGCCAATACGGATTTTGCCAAGTTCATCCGTCGCAATTATATGAAATGGATGGAGCAAGCGGACAATCGTCCCCTGATGAGCACGGATGTCTTCAAACGATGCGTTTTTCCGTGTTTGGACAAGGGGGAGAAGGTGTTCCTTCTCGTGATAGACAATTTCCGCTACGACCAATGGCGGATGATCTGCAACGAGATTTCCGATCTCTTTACTATCGAGGAGAATCTCTATTGTAGCATTTTACCTACTGCCACCCAATATGCCCGTAATTCTATATTCAGTGGTTTGATGCCTACCATCATATCCCGCATGTTCCCCGATCTGTGGGTGGACGAGGATTCCGAGGAAGGGAAGAATCTCAACGAGGCCCCGCTCATCAAGACGCAGTTCGACCGATACAGGAGGAAGAACACCTTTACCTACCATAAAATCAATGATTCTCAGGCAGCGGAGAAGTTGATACAACAACTTCCACAACTGGGGAAATACGACCTGAATGTGGTAGTACTCAACTTCATCGATATGCTCTCCCATGCGCGTACAGAGAGCAGGATGGTACGCGAATTGGCCAACAACGAAGCCGCCTATCGCAGCATCACACTTAGTTGGTTCCGGCATTCTCCTGTGGCTGAACTTTTCCGAATTCTTTCTACCAGCCCTTATCGTGTCATCCTCACGACCGACCATGGAAGCATTCGTACGGCCAATCCCATCAAAGTGATAGGCGATCGTAATACAAACACCAACCTGCGCTACAAGTTGGGAAAGAGCCTTACCTACAATCCCCGGGAAGTATTTGAGATACGAGAGCCCCAGAAGGCAGGTCTGCCAAGCCCCAATCTGAGCACTTCCTATATATTCGCCACGGGAGATGATTTCTTCATATATCCCAATAGTTACAGCAGTTATGTGCAATATTTCAAGGATACGTTCCAGCATGGCGGTGTCAGTATGGAGGAAATGCTCATTCCTCTCATCAGTATGCAGGGAAAGAAAAAGTGAAATGAATTCTGCATTATGAGAAGAATTTTGTTTGTCATTTGGATGTGTTTGTGCCATCTGATTGCGTCGGCCCATGACGAGATGATGGTGACAGGTCTCACAGTCAACGAAGAAACAAATCCCTCCTGCGTAAATGACGTGAGACTGGGGTGGAAACTTTCTTGCACTCGTCCCGGATCCTCTCAGACAGCATATCAGTTGCAGATAGATTGCGATGGAAAACCTGTACTACGTACCTCGAAAGTGGAGAGTGATGCACAACATGAGGTAATGCCAGATGTCTCATTTTTGCCTGGAAGGGAATATTCATGGCGTGTGCGTGTATGGGACGAAAAAGGTGTTCCTACGAAGTGGAGCGAGAGAGCCCACTTTGGAATGGCTATCAACGAGGATTGGGTGGGAGAATGGATATGTTCAGGTCAGCAAGGTGATGCTCCCCTGCCCTACTTGCGCAAGTCTTTTGTACTTGAGCGAAAGAAAGTACGTCGTGCCATGGTATATTTGTGCGGACTTGGGTGTAGCCAACTATGGATGAACGGGAAGGTGGTAGATGCCACCCGAGTGCTGGATCCTGCTCAGACGGACTATGAGAAGAGAGCTTTGTACAGTGCCCATGACGTGACGCGATTATTGATGACCAAGGGGGAGAATTGTATCGGTGTGATGTTGGGCAAGGGATGGTATTCCCAGGACAAGGTATGGACTCCTACAGGCTTCTCGTATGGTGATCCCATATTGCGTTGTCAACTGAATGTGGAATATTCTGATGGAACCACACAGACGATAGGTTCGGACGAGACATGGAGTTGGAAAGAAGGGCCTCTTCTGCGCAGCAATGTGTATCAGGGTGATGAATATGATGCACGCAGGGCGGTAGAGGATTGGTCTGTGGCAGGGGCTGACAGAGAGGGATGGAACTCCTGCCAAAAAGCGACAGGCGTGCTTCCTCCGCGTATGCTTGCGCAAGAGATGAGACCTATGCGACAGCAGGACGTAGTCAATGCCGTCAGAATGTGGAAGGCACCAGGAGAGGGTAATCGGTGGATCTATGATTTTGGCGTCAACAGGACAGCGAATGTGCAGTTTGATGTGGTCTTGCCTGCTGGTACCGTCCTGACAACCCGGGGCGCAGAATCACTGACACCTCAGGGAGATGTTGATTTTTGCAGTACAGGGCGAATTTTTATAGGTTATCAGCAAGATCGATATATCTGTGCCGGAACTGGACGCGAGACTTGGAGCCCCTGTTTTACGTATCATGGTTTTCAGTATGTCGAATTGACTGTCGAAGGGACAGATCAGCAACCAGAGCTTTCTTGGCTGAAAGTCATTCCTGTGCATACCGATGTGGCAGAGCGTGGCACATTTTCTTGCTCAGATTCTCAGATGAACGCCTTGCATCAGTTGGCACGTCAGACGTTTCTCAATGCATTCGTAGGCTTGCCTGTGGATTGCAACCAGCGTGAGAAATGTGGTTGGCTGGGTGATACACATGCCTATGACAAGGCTGCCAACATGAATTTCCAGATGAACAATTTTTGGGTCAAGTATCTTGAGGATATTCGCACCACGAGTGATTGCTATCTCGAGAACACCTTGCACCATAAGTATATCAACCAATTTTTCTACTATAAAGACAAGACTTACGGCATCCCTTCCATGATAGCTCCTGGCAAACGTCTTTGTGGAGTGGCATCTCCCGATTGGGGAACGGCCGTAGTACAATTACCCTGGCATCTGTATCTGCAGTATGGGAATCGTGGGATTCTGGATGATTATTACGATATGATGGCATTGTGGACACGGCATATCGATAGCACGGCCATAGAGGATATCGTATATGAAGGATTGGGAGATTGGTGTCCTCCGAAGAACGACCATGCCCACAATCCCACGAAAGTGGAGTTCAGCAGTACCGCATTTCATCTGATTGATTTGCAGATTATGGCAAAGGTGGCATCCTTGTTGGGAAAACAGGCAGATGCGGATTTCTTTGCAGACAGGGAGAAACAGACCAGGGAGGCAATGATACGGAAGTTCTTCAATCCTCTGCGGAATACATTCGGAAGTCAGACAGCCGATGCCATGGCGCTGTCGTTACAGCTTATCCCTGAAGGAAAAAGTGGGGCGGAAATAGCGGAAGCATTGATGTTCGACATCAATAATACACCTTTCAGATTCTTGAACATGGGAATCTTTGGTCTGAGTCGCTTCGGTAGTGCATTGAGCCGCAATGGACATGCCAAGGAAGCAGTTGAACTCTATACCAAGAAAGGAGAGAACAGTTGGGGCTTGATGATTGATTCGCTGAAAGTGACTACTTTGTGGGAATCTCTTCCATATACGATGGACGATGCATATCGGGATCTGGGCTCCCATTGCCATCCCATGCAGGGAGGGTATGATATCTGGTTCTACGAAGATGTGTTGGGCATACGTCCTACAGAGGAGGGACCAGGATACAAGCACATCTTGATGGAACCTACCGTGACAGATTGCTTGTCGTGGGCTCGGGGGACGCTGGAGACAGCCTACGGACAGGTGTCAAGCGATTGGAGACACGAAGGAGATTCCCTGGTGTGGGACATTGTCATACCAGTTGGCAGTACAGCCATAGTGGCGTTGCCTCAGGGTAAGCATATCCAGGTGAATGGTGAAGAGATGGATTCCCTGGATTCCCTACCTGTGAAGACGGCAGGAGGGAAAGACTATTACAGAATGGAGAGTGGACATCGTAGAATTGTGATACGTAATTCGTAATATCGGTATATGAGGTTTTTTGGCAGAACGGACGCTGAGGCGGGAAAGAAAGAGGAAGAAAAGATTGTTCAGGAGATAGAGCATCCTGTCGAGGAGATACAACCCAGACAAGCTCCTGTCGATTTGATGACGGAAGCACAGTTGGCTCGGATACAGGAGACAAGAAGGTTGGCAGAGACCAAGCTTCGCAATATCGAGGACAGTCTGGCACGGTTGCGTCAGCAGATTATGTGGATTCGTCAATACAACGAATTGAATATTGTCTTGGAACAAGAGAGGAAGCATCTGGGGGAACTCAACAAGCAAGTCTCCATGATGTCCGAGGTAGGCAATCTGATGGAACGGTATGAATTGGTAGAACCTATCTTCAAGGATTATGAGTGGATTCAGTCGCGCGAACAGCATCTCTTGGAAAACAAGCAGGAATATGACAGCCTCTCCAGGGAGATTTCCGAGAAACAGGCTTCATGGGACAATTTGCTGAAAAGACTCGGACAGGCACGGGAGAATCGTATTGCATTGGAGACTCGTATGCGCCAGACTACAGATGTGGTCTTGGAGGCATACAAGTCGGAAGGAGCTTCCGAAGTATGGGCGAGGGAAAAGGAGTATTGGCAGGGAAGACTCGGTAGATTGCAAGGTCATCTGGACGAAAGTCAGCAGTGTATAGAGCGTTTGTGCGAAGACATTTCCCGTGTGGAAACTGAGTTGGGACGTCACAGGGCGAGTCGGCAGAACATGGAAATGTACGAACAGATGCTTCTGCATGGCGAAAGCGTGTTGTTGCGCTTGGACTGGCTCTTTGCGACAGGGGAACGCCTGAGAAAACTGAGAGCCATGCGCGAGGAGGTCGTTCTACGACAGGAGGAGGAAAACGAGATGCTCAGCAAGGTCTTCGAGCAGTATCAGGAAGTACAGGCCCAGATAGAGACATGCAGTCACGAAGTCGAGATACACAGAATGGCCATTCAGGGACAGGAAAGCCATACGCTCCAGGAGAGGGCTTCCGAGGGTAAAAGACGCAATCAGATGTTGCTCTCGGCCCACTCATTGTGGCAACGTATCGCACAGGGCTATTCGATAGCCGAAGACTTGACCACGGAACTGCGAAGCCTCAACCTGCAGATTGAGCATACCCAGGAAAGTATCCGTGAGTTGTCGGCCGAGGTGACAAAACTACGGCATATTTGTCACGAGAAAGAGAATACGTTCATCCTGAGCAAGGGACAGAACATAATACAATTGCGCGGCGGACTCAGGGAAGGCGATGCCTGTGCAGTATGTGGCGCCACCCATCATCCCTACCATAGCGATTCGATGTTGGAGCAAAGCCGGTTGATAGGAAGTTTCAAGACAGAGTACGAAGAGATGTCAGAGGAACTTTCAGGGAAGGAAAAGGCCTTGTCCGAATTGCAGGATACACTCATCCGTTGCAAGGCAGTTCAGCGGGAGAAGGAATCATTTCTGATGATGGTGGCGGAGCTACAGAAAAACAGCGTCAAGGAATGGGGACTCTATGTATCTCTCGATTCCACCTTTTCCGATTGCACGCCCAGCACCAATCGGGAAGCCCGTGATATCATGCTGCGGCAACTTGTCGAGAATGCCAGACGCGATGCCGAGGAAGCTCAACGTCAGCTGTCCGAATTCAATCAGCATCAGGATTGCATCAACGCATTGGGACGCGACTTGACCAAGTTGGAACAGAAGAAGAATGATTTGATCGTCCGCCTGAACGAGTTGAACACAGGCTGCCAGGTGATGGAGGTGAAGGCCGAACGACTCCGTCATCAGATAGACAATGCCACAAGCAGGTACCGCGATGTGTACGAGGTATTGGACGCAACCATCTCGATTGCAGAGTGGCAGAAAGAATGGAAAGAGAACCCCGAAGGATTGAAATCACATATTCAGCAGCTTATTGATAGTTGGAAAGTCGTGAACGATAAGATTTCCGACAGAGACAAGGAACTCAAACTGCTCAAAGTCCAGTTGACGAACGAGGAGGAAAAGAAAACGCATCTTTTGGAAAATCGGTCCGTTCTGCTGAATCACATCAAGGAATGCGAGGATGGCATAGGGGAAACTTCACAAAGGATCAACAAGATGGAAGACTCCATGTCCATCAAAATGTTTCACAATTCTATTCTGCAGGATTTACAGGAGGCAAAGAAAGAGGAAGAGAGAATCGGGGCAGAGGCAGAGGAAACCCGTCGGAAGGAACATGTACTCAAGGGACGATTGGAGGAAATCGGCATATTCAGGGAGATGTGGAACCGCGATTTGCTGAACCGGCGTACCGTGGTGGATCAATGGATCCTGGGCTTCAATCAGCATCATACCCCCATCCAGTACGAGGAACTGCAACGTATCTTCACCTTCTCGGACGATAGGAATACGAGGTTCAGGAAACTGCGCGAGCTGCAGACGGAACAGATTCTTTGCCAATCGAAAGTAGCATCACTCGAGAGCCAGTTGATAGGCATACAGGCAGAGAGCGGATTCTCATCGCTACAGGATGCGGATGGCATACAGGAGAGTTTGATTGGGCAGGAAGAGACGCTCACACAGAAGCGCATGGAAGCAGTCATACAGATAGCCAAGGCTGATGTCGCCATGGAGAATCACCAAAGGGCCCAAAAACCCCTCTACGAAGAAGCCGACTGACGTCCCTGATACGCCCCTACCCCACCGTAGGCTTACTTGCCGAACACCTTGTCGGCAAAGTCCATCATCCAGGTCCAGTCGATAGCCGAGATACCATGTTCCTGGTCACGGCGTACATACCCTACATCCTTGCCGATAGCCTTGGTATCATAGTCGTCAGGCCATTCCACGTCGGGCAATCCACCCTTGCCCAGGAATTTCCATACTGGACTTGCAGCCCGGACCGACAGAAACTCGCCCTTGGTATCAAACCAATCCTTGTCAAATCCCTCCACCAACAATGCTCTTGGAGCCACACACGCCAACAACAGATGCTGATCGAAGGGCATCGTATCCTCCTTGCCTGCATACTTATCGTAAGCACGGCAATACCAGTGAGTAAACATTGCCACCTCAGTGCTGATGCTTTCGCCAAAGTTACGCTTGGCCAGAGGCGCACCGCCACCACCAGTCTGCACAGGCACCACCACAGGAAACCGTTCATCGAAGGCACCAGCCAGCAGCGCAGCCTTACCCAGCCGTGAGCAGCCAGTCACCACCACCCTCCTCGCATCGAGGGTAGGATCGCGTTCTATCATATCCATGCCACGCATCAGTGTCCATCCCCAGGCAGCCAGCGCCGTGGTATTATCTTTGCGGGAATCATCGCGTGGTCCCCACAAATCAAAGATACCAGTATAGGCAATGTCATCCTGAAGGTTGCGATCAGGGGCATCATCACGGTTCGGATCAGGTGAAATTTCCCCGTAACAGGCAGTCACCACAGCATAGCCACGGGCTAATATCATGCCCAGCGGATATACCGTATCACTGTTGGGACCGGCCAACAATCCTCGGCTCTCCTCCGTAGTACGATGACCCTTCACGAAATTCTCCTCATCATCCCTCAGCCAACCATCCGTCACCAGTATTTCCTTGTCTGGCAACAGCGACTGATTACCCACGTAGTTCAGGAAAATGACAGCAGGCACAGGCTTCTTGATGTGTCGTGGGCTTATTATCATCCAGTCCACCTTCGGTCCAGTTTTATCAGCCCGGAACCACATTCTCACCTGGCGTCTGATACCAAAGCCAGCCAACGTCACCCCTTCCTCTATCACCTCCGTCACCACCTCCTTGCACGGAGCAGGCATCTGTCCATACATTTCCTGCTGAAACAGCTGCAATATTTCGGCACGACGTCTCTTCCAGTCAGCAGCATTCTTCACGCGCTTCCCATCCGCAAATCGCAGAGGATCTTCCAGCGTATAGGGTTCCACTTTGCTTTCGTCATAATTCACTTCCTGTGCGACAGCGACCGATGGCAGCCACATCAGCAGCAACACCATCTTCACAATGTATCTTTTCTTTTTCATATTTGGCAAAGGTATATCATTATTCCATCAAAACAAAATCAGACAGACAAAATGTTGAAAACAGGGTTATTTCCGTAGTCGTGTCCATCATTTCAAAATGTACAACGTTACACGCTTGTAACGTCAGTTCCTGCAAGGAGCGATACACCAGTATTCCCTTGTAATCAAGTGGCAAAGACGGATATTCCGCAATAGCGTAATCTCCGTAGAAAGCATCCTCTTACGATGATTCATCGAATCGGATCGCTTCTGCGTCGGACATCTCGTCCAGAAGTTGAACTGCTTCGGCGGATTGTCGCTTTGACGCCTGTTGCACGCCCTTGTAGATACATTGGGACATGGTCTCGCTGTCAGGAGTGCCCTGAAGTGGGCAGGACGGTTGTTGCACAGTCATAGGTGCGTTGTCGTCCGGATTACGGAAATTCATGGTGGGTTCCATGTTGATTGCTGCCTCTCGCCCTCGGGTGTCACAAATCTGAATACGATTTCAGTGAACAGTCCTCGGTAATCTTACGCAAGCTATAGCCTTTGTAAGATGTTTCTGCATAGGTGCCGCTTTCCGCAAAAAATATACAAACAAATTCATCAGGAGAATCCCCGGGCATTTAGTCGACATCACCCACAGCCTTGCCTGAGCCCCTTTAAAAGGACACGGCAAAGGTATGGTATTATTCTGACATAACAAAAATATTTCTATATTATTTTACAATAATTAACAAAACTCAACGGAATTTAATTTATTTTCCTCCTCCTCACCCTCTTGTCAGGCTGGACCCATGATGAAATCCCCTCAAAATCGTTCATCAGGGAACTGGAAAATGATTCGACTGAAGAAAGAGGAATTACCATTGATTTCGACACAGTCGTAACGGACAGAGAAATACCCCTTGAAAATCAGTAGATTTTTCGCCCTCGGGCGTTACAGCGTTACAGCGTTACAGCGTTACAAACCCTTTTTCGGTTTTTTGAATACACGGACATGTTCATGTACTACCCGTGTTTGGGGGGGACTTAGAGGGGGTTTTTGTTTTAGAAAGAAATATAAATAAATATTTTAATATATAATATATATAAATAAGGTATTCTGACTGTGGTCGCGGACATGTCGGTGTATTTCCGTTACAAGAATTCCTTTGTAACGCTGTAACGCTGTAACGCTGTAACGCTTTGCCGAAAAATTTTCCGTCATAGCGCGCTCATTCTATACCGAGATATTTTCTATCCCATGACGAGATTTCTGCATTTCTATGACGAGAAATTAGGAAATAAGGAAATAAGACAATTAGACATTTAGGAAATTAGGAATCAGGCAATACATGGGTATGCATTGGTAGAGGAAAACACGGAATTTGTAGAGAAGGGGTGCGTTCTCTGCTTCGCATCGGATGATGATAGGAAAAGTTTTTTATAACTTTGCATCGTAAAACATAGTAGAGATGAGTAGGAATATCTGGTTGGCAGTGACGATATGGATGACTTTCGCCATTCAGCAGGCGGGGGCAGCTGGGGTGGAGGAAACTGCAATGCGAGTGAATTTTGCAAACGGGGACACGATTGCCGCTGCCACGAGCTTGATAGATGAAGTGGTGTTCCAGAACGGAACGCTCTTCGTGAACGGTACATTCCAGTATCCCATGAGCGAGATAACGGACATCACCTTTGGCACACTACCCGACCATCTGTACATTCGATGGACAGACAAGGGGGTGAAGGTGGTGAATCCCTATTTCCTGAAGGGGGTGAAGGTGGAGGTCTCGGGCAATGACGCTGTCGTGACTAACACCAATACGGAGGAGGAACTGGTGACGGAGTTGTCGGGCGAGACGGAGAATGGTTCCTTCGTATATCATGGTTCGTACAAGACCACTATCGTACTGGGCGGCCTGACGATGAGCAACAAACGGGCAGCGGCGGCTATCGACATCCAATGCGGGAAACGGGTGGAACTGCATCTGAAGAAGGGGACTGTCAACACTATCTCGGATGGTGCCGGGGGAGAGCAGAAAGCGGCTGTCTATTGCAAGGGACATCTGGAAATAGACAAGTCGGGGACGCTGAACGTGAAGGGAAATACCGCCCATGCCATCTCGGCCAAGGAATACCTGAAACTGAAGAAGTCGGATGGGACGATCAACATCCTGGGGGCCGTGAAGGACGGGTTGCATTGCAAACAGTATTTCATGGGCAATGGGTTCAACGTGAACATCAGCAACGTGGGAGGCGATTGCATCCAGGCAGAAAAGGAGAGTGAGGAGGAGACGGGAGAAACGCTCTATACGGATGGATATGCCGATGGCACCCTGGTGATACAAGGGGGTAACTACATACTGAAGAACACGACCAATGGCTCTACAAGCAACCAGGAGACGAACACAGCCAAAGGCCTGAAAGCCGATGGCGATATGACGATCACGGGAGGTGACATCAGCATCACCATGACGGGATCGGGAGGAAAGGGCATCAAGGTGGAAGGTACCTATACACAGGGCATGGAAGGTGGAGACGGGCCTACGCTGAGAGTCGCCACCACGGGGGCGCGATACAGCGACTCGTCCTCTTCCCAGGGAGGCACGTGGGGCGGCGGTGGCAGAACGTGGCCCGGAGGCGGTGGCATGGGTCCTGGCGGTGGCATGGGGCCTGGCGGCGAATCCACGGGTTCTGCTGCCAAGGCCATCAAGGTAATGGGAGCTGCCTGCATACTGGGAGGAAAGACGACGATAACAACAGCGACCGACGGAGCCGAGGGCTTGGAGTCCAAGACGAGCATCAAGATATCGGGTGGCACGCACTACTTCAAGTGCTACGACGACTGCCTCAACACCTCTGGCATCATAGAATTTGCAGGAGGAAGCACCGTATGCTATAGCAATGGAAATGATGCAGTGGATTCCAACTATGGCAGAAAGGGCGCCATCACTATCTCGGGAGGTAATACCTTAGCCTACAGCACGACAGGAAGCCCCGAAGAGGGCCTCGACTGCGACAACAACCAATACATCGTCATCACGGGTGGATTGATGGTAAGTGGCGGAGGTTCACAAGGAGGTGGAGGCGGAGGAGGACCCAACGGTACGACATCGAGCCAGAGCGTGGGGGCTTCGTCGCAGGGATATTTCCTGGGAGCATCCCCTACGAGCTACAAGGCCAATACCTACTATACCTTATATAACACGGGCGGGGAGGCGTTGTGCACCTATAAATTCGAGGGAGCATTCACAAATGCACTATCCCTGCTGACTGCCGAGTCTCTCGGCAAAGGAGGCATCACCATCCGAAGCGGAACGGCCAAACCTACGGCACAGGACATTGCGGTATCCAATGCGGATGGAACAGAGGTGTTCTTTGTAAGCCCCACCGTGACTGCAACCAGCAAAGTAGCAACCATAACAGCCAAATGAAACACAAGACAAAGGAATTTCTTATCATCATCGGATGTTGGGCACCTGTATTTGTGATGCCCGCCGTGATCCTGCTGTTCGTGGAGCAAGGCAGCAAATATGGGTTGCAGGAGATGGCAGCCGCCTGGTCGCACACCATCCCTTTCTTCCTCATCCATCTGACGCATCACTTTCTACTGGGCCCCTATCTGTGGGACAAGCGTAGATACAAGGCGTACGGATTGTGCGTGGCAATGATTCTGGCACTCTACACGAGCCTGCAATTTGCAGCCATGCCCAGCCTCAGATACCCTGCTCCTCCATCCAAAAAGGAGAAAGTGCTCGTCCCTCCACCCCCTATGAACAAACATTCGTTGGTTTCCCCTCCTCCCAAAAAGAAAGCCCCACGCAAGAGGCATCTCCCTGTATTACCTCCTGTCATGGGGCGTGTATTCATGGCCATACTGCTGATGGCGTCGGATTTCGGGATGGTGTCCTATCTGAGATCGCGGAAGACGAAACAACGCATACAGGACCTGGAACGCGAGAACCTGAAGATGGAACTGGACAACCTGAAATACCAGTTGAACCCGCATTTCTTCATGAACACGCTGAACAACATCCATTCGCTGATAGAGATTGACCACGAAAAAGCGCAACAGGCTATCATCAACCTCTCGAAACTGCTGCGCTATGCCCTGTACGAGAGCAATGGCACATGGGCTCCGCTATGCAAGGAGATGGAGGTCCTTCGCCTCTACGCCGAACTGATGGAAATGCGTTTCGACAGGAATGTGGAAATAAAGATGAACCTGCCCGAGGATTGCGGGGACAAGGAGATTCCGCCACTTCTGCTGGTCTGTTTCGTGGAGAATGCGTTCAAGCATGGCGTGAGCAACCGCCTTCCCTCCTTCATCCACATAGATGCCGTACTGGACGAGGACGGAGAGCACTTGCTCTTTGTATGCCAGAACAGCATGCACAAGACCAGTCAGGCGCAGGAACATCGCGGAATAGGGATGGAGAATGTGAAAAAGCGGCTCTCGCTCATCTATGGCGAGGAATACTCGCTACTGGTCAAAAACAATGATAACACCTTCGACGTATGTCTGCAGATACCGACTACACCCCACGCATAAGATGCCTGGCCATCGATGACGAGCCATTGGCACGCCTGAAACTGGAATCCTACATCAGAAGGACTCCCTACCTGGAATTGGCAGGTACATGCCAGGATGCCTTCAAGGCGATGAAATACATCGACGAGGGAGGAGTGGATGCCCTGTTCGTGGACATCAACATGCCTGACATGAACGGTATGGAACTGGTGGCATCGCTGACGAATCCTCCCCTGATTGTATTCACCACGGCCTACAGCGAATATGCGTTGGAGGGATACAAGGTGAATGCCATCGATTATCTGCTGAAGCCTTTCGGCATAGAGGAGTTCCAAAAGGCCGCGGAAAAGGTGCGACGCCAATACAACCTGATGCACCCTGTCCCACACAAGAAAGAGGAGGGAATCCTGAATCAGGAAGAGGATGTCCTATACCTGAAAGTGGATTACAAACTGGTACGTATCGCCATCCATAGCATACGGTACATTGTGTCGATGCGCGAATACCTGCGTCTGTATCTGGACAACGGGGAGAAGCCCATGACGCTGATGCCCATCAGCAGAATGTCGGGGTTGCTCAAGGATAAAGGATTCATCCGGGTGCATCGCTCGTACATCGTCAACATGGACAAGGTGGCGGAGGTGTCGAAGGTGGAAGTGAAACTGAAGGATGGCCACGTCGTGCCAATAGGAGACACTTTCAGGGACGACCTGAAACAATTCATCGCGGAACGCATCGTACAATGAGTTCCGCGATGAAGAAACTCAAATCTTGTTGAAATCTATCGTATATTGCGAAGGCTGACTGAACGAGAAGATTGTTTTGCCTTCTGGGGATGTCAAAGCGAAATCGCCTAAGCCTATAACATCCATCCCTAACAGAATGTCTGCGTCAGGCAGATTTCCTTCCATCACTTGTAAGATTTGAATCTCCATTTTGTTGGGGAGAAGCAAATTAACAAAAAAAGTGTTTACATACGATACGCCATTGGCATGGTACATTTCAACCTTTCCACGAGGTTGTAACCCTAAGTCTGATACCACTTTGGAGGATATTACTGTTCTGACGGCACCAGTGTCCCAAATTGCTTTATATTCAAAAAATGCAGGATGAGTATCATTGCCAAGGCGCACAACGTCATGGTACATGGAAACCTTGCACATGGTCTCTATGGAATACACACGCTTGCCGTAGTCGATTGTTAATACAGCCGCCATAAATCAGTAACAAATACGAGAATAAGACCTCACGGAATATGCCCCATTTCCCGGGGTACACAACTGTATCAGGCAAGTACCAGGAGCATACTTGGCATCACTCTCGTATAATGCCTCGGAAGCCGTAGGATAGGCACCCACAACCTGATCACCCACTATGGCGATATATTGGTTCTCATATTTAGTCAACAACTCATCCTGATGTGCCAAATAGAATTCAAACTCCTTGTCTAACATGATTCTAATAATTTATGATATTGCCCATTAATTGTTTACGGGTAACTCGCGATTCCCTACTGACCCGTGATTACCTTGCCTGTCACGACGGCTGAGCCGGTCTTGGTGTATTTCCCATCCACCTTGATGGCACGTGCCTTCCCCTTGTTGTACACCGTGACAGTGCCTGCCGAAACGGTGAGGTTGCCACCTACCTTGATACCCATGCAACGGCTGTCGTTGTCCTCGGAATCGGTATATACGCCACCGTATGCGTAGATGGTCATAGCGGTGGATTGATGATTCTCGTTGATGACCATGTTGGTAGGACAGGAGATACCACGTGAGCCTGCTCCCGTAACCATGATATCGAAGGTTCCGCCCGTGATGGCCATGTCGGCATCCGATTTGATACCCTTGGTGTCGTCGGCAGCCACCGTCATGTGGATGCTGCCTCCCTGGATGAAGAGTTGGCCGTTCAACTCGTCTGTGGCATCATTGGTGACCTCGGCCTGTATGCCATCCCCATTCATCCCCTGGAGATCGAGTGCACCTCCTTCCATGAGGAAATACTGCCCTGCATGGATGGCGTCGGATGCAGCATACGTCACGGAGAGTGAGCCAAGGCCTTTCTTGAGACGGAGATATTCGTTGGTGGCAATGGCATGACGTGCATTTCCCCGCACGGAAAGACTTCCGCTGCCATCCAACTCGAGGTGCCCCTTGCAATAGAGGCAAGCCTTCTGTGTCCCCATGGCTGCGTCGGCCAATATATTCACCGTGCCGGGTTCCAGAATCATGTCGATACGCTTTCCGCACTGGATATTCAGGGGGGAGCCTGTGGCGGAGGTGAGGTTGAGACCACTCAGGTGAATCTTGCACTTGTACGCCCCTACGTAGGTAAAAGAGCCATTTGTGCTATTGCCCGAGAGAATGACCTCTATCTCGCGCGTAGTGTCCGTATTGGTGAGAACCACATCAGCCCCCGACACATCGCAGGTAACGCCTGCCGTCTGTCCGAGATCTACCTGTGCCTTGTTCCCGGAAAAATTCACGAAGACAGTAGGCACCATCGTGACGCTGTCTATCAGGCTGACGGAATAGGTGTGGGTGCCTATGGACAACTGGGATCCCCCGGAAGTATAGATGATGTCGCTCAGGGGATGACGGTCACTGTCCCCCTGGCTCCACACACGCATGAACTGATGCTGTGCCTGCATTCCAAGGGCAAGGGCGAGGCAGAGGCTCGCCAAGAGGAGTCTTTTCATATCCTATTTCTCTATCTTGATGGTCTGACCTGCAAAACTGATCACATAAAGTCCGGAGCGAAGAGCATCGAGTCCTATCGCGTTGTCACCCGAGACCGTCTTGGCCACATAGACCAATGCACCATCCGTGCGATAGACGCGCACGAGACCTGATCCGTGCACCAGGAGCTGACCGCCCTCGTAACGCAAATCCTGACTTTGTCCTGCCAACGACTGAATAGAAGTGGGATTGGCCGTAAAGGACATCTTTTCCATCTGAGCAAGGGGGAAGGTGATCTGCTGACCATCGGTGGTCCATACAATTACCTGAGAGGCGTCGAAGGTGAGTTTCTGCACGGCGGAGAGAGAGATGCTCTGCTCGCTATTGTTGCAGGCAACGGTAAGATAGTTGTAATCATCGGCCTGCACGGTAAGTGCAGAGGCAGCGAAAAGGGTTGCCGCAAGTATTGTCTTGGTGTTCATTCTATTTAGAATTTGAAGTTATATCCTATGTTCATCACATGGAGCCGCTTGTGCAACGACTCGAAATGGTGTGCCGCATCATCCTGTATGTACCAATTGAGCAGATAGGCCACGGTGACGGAATGATGCGAGGTGATCTTGTAGTCGGCACCTATGGAGGCGCGCAGTTTCTCGAGATTGAATTCTTCACCACCGCCCAGATTGTTGTACAACTCGCATGACACGAAGGGGCACAGATGGGCCTTCTTGCGATCGTAGGCCAGTTTGAGACGGCTACGCAGGAAATGGGTGCTCAGCGACTCGCGTGTCTTGGGGTTGGGCGTTTCATAACGCTCTGTGTAACTCCCCTCGGGCGTGAAGGATTCGGATATCTCGAAATCCGTGCGATCGATGGTCTGCTCGGGGCGATACGTAAACTGGTAACGCTCACGCAAGGAGATACGCAACCACTTCCACAATTTGACAGTACCCGTTGCATTGAACCCTGCACGATGACGCGGTGTCCAATATCCCTGGGTGATACGATAGCCCACAAGTTCATCCTCGTCGTACTCCATCTTGTTCATCTTCTCGGGTTTGTGGGAATACAGGAAGTTGTAGGAAGCCCCCAACTTGAAGTATTTGGATGGATTGTACCCTACGCCCACACCTATTCCGAAGCGGTCCTTCTCCTGAGAACGGTATTCGAATTCACCTCCCAGATCCCAGTACGGACTGAGTTCCTTCTGTATGCCTAACTCGGCCCATGTACCGAAGTTGTCCTCCGCGCTGACGTCAAGGGACATCAGCAAGAGAAGAAGGGCTGTCAGTTTTCTCCATTCACATCTCATAACCTACAATATGCATTGAATTGACAAGTGACAATCTACGGAATATCAGACACGGGGCATCTTGGTCATCTCCTCGACGCTGCTGCCGCGTTCGGATGGCTCGTCATAAAAAATACGGATGAGGGCACTATCCTTGAGAAAATCGAGCGTACCCACCTCGATGCGTTCTATCTTCAATCCGGTACGCTTCTCCAGGTCGGCCTTCAGTTCCGCACGTTTGTCGGGCGTGATGAGGGCGATATTGTCGTAGCGGATGTACTTGCTGCAGTTGCTGTGCATCAGTTTGCGGCTTTCGTACATCCATGCCAAGAAAACAAACATCAGATTGGCAAAAAGCATGGTGACGAGGCTCGTCCCCTCCCAGATGTCGGACTTGGGATGATAGTCGGCCTTGCCCAGGGCATTGACCACACTGACTGCCACCAACATGAAGAGGTAGGTCATCTCGCGGATGGGCACTGCCTCGGTACGGTATCGGATGATACCAAAAATGGCGAACAAGCCCAGGGCCGCTCCTGTATTGAGGGCATTCTCACCCATCAAGGTGACGAGCATGAAGATGGACATGGCCATGATCATAAAGATGAACATATAGTCACGCCTATGGCTCTTGGGATAATAGAATACGCGGGCGATGATTGCCACCACACTGAAATTCAGAACGAACCGTATGAGGAAAGAGACAAACTGCTCGGGGCTGAAGAGGGTCATTCCGATGACGTCGCCCATCTCCTGGTTCATGTTTTGTAAAAAGTCCATATTATGTTTTTTATTGATTTCGCATATTGGTTCCCGACAATTTGCCAAGGGTGACAAGGCGGGATTTGAAGAAATTCTGTTTCAGACGGCTGTTGGTCATCACACTGCCAATGCAGTACTTGCTGAAGCCTGAGGGCTGAATACGCAGCTGGCGCAGCATCCCCAGGATAGGGCTGAACACATTCCCGTCGCGTTTCAGTTCGATGATAACCAATGCTCCCGTATCGGCATCCCTCTGTGTCTCCATGTTGTGAAAATGCACATTGTAGTCGATGGTGAGGCGTTCCGTCTTTCCGTGATTGACAAGCGTGATGCGCTGGAACTGGTTGCGTACCGTGGGATGGATGTCGGCAAGTCCGCGATGCACCTGACCGAGAAGGAACTCCTCGTTGCCATTGGCACCCGTTATCTCCTGGCATGGCACCTCCACCCGCTTCTTCTTGGTTCGCCCATGATTGTTCTTGGTCTTCACCTCGAGAAACGTGAGATTGCTGTCCATGTAAGTACGAACCCTCACCTTCTGACGTGGCGAACGGCGGTTGTGGTGTTCCAGATAGAAATGGTGATTATCCGTGTCCCAGTACGTGGTCATGTAATTGGCCACCTTGCTGTCTCCTATTTGCTGGGCATAATACTTCCCCTGGGCCAATTGAAGGAGTTGCATCAGTTTGTGCTTGCTCGTCACAAACTTGGTATCCGTTCGATTCATCAGTCGTATTTCGGACATCTGCTCGAGCGTAATAGGCTCCATTGTCTCCAAAAGATTCGCTATTTGGGTATCTGTTTCCATCAAATTCACGATAAATTGATGCAAAATTAACGATAAAGTTTAAGTATGTATGCCATAATCGCTAAATTTTTGGAAGATGTTTGGTATATTTCACAAAACATGCTACTTTTGTTCAAATTTTAACTTAAAATAGACTGACTATGATAGACGTAAAGGAAGTTTTGAGCGCAGCCGAGGAAAAGATGGAAGAAACCATCATGTATCTGGACGATGCATTGGCACGCATCCGTGCCGGAAAAGCCAACACCAAGATTCTGGATGGCATCCGCGTAGATAGCTATGGCACCATGGTACCCCTGAGTGGCGTAGCCTCCATCAACACACCCGATGCTCGCACCATCGCTATCAAACCATGGGACAAGAGCATGTTCAAGGTGATAGAGAAGGCCATCATTGACAGCAGCGTGGGTATCATGCCCGAGAACAATGGCGAGATTATCCGCCTGGGAATCCCCCCATTGACAGAGGAACGTCGCAAGGAACTGGCCAAGCAATGCGGCAAGGAGGCCGAACAAGCTAAGGTAAGCGTACGCAACACACGCCGCGACTGGAACGAAAAGCTGAAGAAGGGCATCAAGGATGGTCTGTCCGAAGATGTGGAAAAGGATGCCGAAGCTTCTCTGCAGAAACTTCACGACCAGTACATCAAGAAGGTGGAAGCCCTGTACGCCGCCAAGGAGAAAGAAATCATGACCGTATAGGTCTATGCAGGGAACCGTAATACGAAACACAGGAAGCTGGTACGTTGTCAGGACCGACGACGACCAGCTTTTTGATTGTAAGGTAAAGGGGAATTTCCGGTTGCAGGGCATACGCAGCACCAACCCCGTAGCAGTAGGGGATCGCGTGACCCTCGTACCTGACACGAATGGCAATACAGCCTTTATCAGCCATATAGAGGAACGACGTAATTACATCATACGAAAAGCCAGCAATCTGTCGAAACAGAGTCACATCATAGCGGCCAACATTGATCAGGCAGCCCTCATCGTCACTCTGTCGCACCCGGAAACCAGTACGACCTTCATCGATCGTTTCCTGGCCAGTGCAGAAGCATACAGAGTACCCACGATACTAATCTTCAACAAGACAGACTTGTACGACGAGGACGAACTCCGGTATCTGACAGCCATACGAGCCCTCTACGAAAGTCTGGGTCACCCTTGCTTCTCCTGCAGCGGAAAGACAGGAGAAGGATTGCAAGGCGTAAGGGAGGCGTGCAAGGATAAAATCACCCTCCTGAGCGGAAACAGTGGGGTCGGGAAAAGCACCCTCCTGAATCTGTTGGTTCCCGAAGCGGACGCACGTACAGCCGAAATAAGCCAGGCTCACGATGCAGGTATGCACACCACGACTTTCTCGCAGATGTACGACCTTCCTTCGGGTGGTGCAATTATCGATACTCCGGGAATAAAAGGGTTCGGCACGTTCGACATGGAACGCACCGAAGTTTCACATTATTTCCGGGAGATTTTCCAGATCGGACAGGAATGCCGTTTCTCTGACTGCACTCACACCCGCGAACCAGGATGTGCCGTCCTGAAGGCGGTGGAGGAGCATCGTATTGCCCAAAGCCGTTTCAACAGCTATCTGTCGATGCTGGAGGACAAAGAGGAAAGCAAGTACAGACAGGAATCTTACTGAGGATTCCTGCTCACCTGTGAAAACGTGTGTGGGAGACGTGGATTTTTTGACTTTGTCAGTTATGCACCAAAGTACCTATTTCTTCGCCCTGCATCACTTTCTTCAGATTGCCATATACATCCATATTGAACACATAGATAGGCAGATTATTCTGCATACACATGGCTGTGGCGGTAATGTCCATCACCTTCAATCCACGGGCAATCACATCGGAATAGGTGATGTCATGGAACTTGGTGGCAGTGGGATCCTTCTCGGGATCGGCCGTATAAATGCCATCCACACGAGTACCCTTGAGCATCACATCCGCCTCAATCTCGATACCTCGGAGACTGCTGCCGGTATCGGTAGTGAAATAGGGTGAACCCGTACCTGCACTCAGGATGACCACTTCACCGTTCTCCATTGCCTCGATAGCCTTCCATTTGCTGTAGAACTCGCCAATGGGTTCCATACGAATTGCCGTGAGTACACGGTTGCGCACTCCGATTGCTCCCAAAGCACTACTCAATGCCAGCGAATTGATGACGGTTGCACACATACCCATCTGATCGCCCTTTACTCTGTCAAATCCCTTGCCTGCTCCTGTCAAACCACGGAAAATATTTCCACCGCCGATGACAATGCCGATCTGCACGCCCATGTCGCGAATCTCGCTGATCTGTTGTGCATATTCAGCCAGTCTTTTCTCGTCGATGCCATACTTCTGTTCTCCCATTAAGCTTTCTCCGCTCAGCTTGAGCAGGATTCTCTTGAATTGTGCCATATTCTGTATTTTTTTGCTTTATATTATATATTTTACTTCCTTGAATTCATAGCGATGCAAAACGCCTTTCTCATCCTCCAACACGAGGTAGCCTGAAGGTTCCACCTCTACCAGATTCGCACGAAATTCACCCTCTTTGTCTCTGTATTTATGCCACTCTCCACGGCGATAGAGCAGGGACAGGTAGCGAGTATGTATTTCCTCGGAGCCTCCCTGTTCCAACAATCTGTAATAGTGGCAGAAATGTTCCATCACTCGTTCCAACACAAAACGTCGCTCCACCTGATGTCCGAGTACCTGAGCCAAAGATACCGGATTGGGTGCATCGCTGTGAAACTCCATCTGATTGACATTAAGCCCTACTCCCATCACACAACGTCCCACGTGATTTCCTTCGAGTACATTCTCGATGAGCATCCCCACCATTTTCCGGTCATGATAATAGATATCGTTAGGCCATTTGATGCGAATGCCCTCCGTATATTCCGACAATGCGTCGCATACGGACAACGCCACAACTTCGGAGAGCGAGAACATCGACTGCGCCTCTACAAACCGAGGATGAACAAGGATACTGAACAAAAGGTTCTCACTACGAGCCGATTCCCACGTGTTGTTGCCAGAGCCACGTCCCGAAGTTTGGTATTCGGCTGTGACAAGGGTCATCGGCATTTCGGGAGAGGACTGGTATTGTTTCAGGAATTGATTGGTGGATGTGATTTCATCCAACTCAATCCATCTGAACCGAGGGCTATCGTCCATGCAAAAGTGTGCGTCCATCTTCTCCATTTATTTATACCAGACAGGGGAACGGAACGCATCTTCGATATGCTGCACGGAAACATGAGGGAAAACGCCTTCCACCGTGAGAATGTCAAAACGGACAGGCATATCTATACGATAACAACGGACATACGCATCGGCAGCCAATGCAAGACGTCTCATCTTTGGCTCCGTGACTGAATCTGAAGGACGGCCATACGTTCTGTTACGGCGTGTCTTCACTTCCACAAACACCATATAATCTTCCCACTGAGCTACAATATCGATCTCCTTGTGTCCGCTGCGCCAGTTACGATTCAGAATTGCATATCCTTTCTCCTGAAGGTACTCGACTGCAAAATCTTCGCCCGATTTGCCAAATTCGTTATGCTCTGCCATTCTTTTCCTCAATACTGCTGCAAAATTATGGAAAAAAAGTAACTTTGCACAGAAATCGAAACAAAAATACGAATCAAGCACCAAATATGGCAGACGACACATTCTACATGAAACACGCGCTGGAGGAAGCAAGAAAAGCGCTGGAGGAAGATGAAATTCCAATAGGAGCCGTCATCGAATGCAGGGGGCGTATCATTGCACGAGGGCACAATCTGACAGAACGGCTGAAAGATGTGACGGCCCACGCCGAAATGCAAGCCATCACCGCTGCGGCAGAATCTCTCGGAGGAAAATACCTGACCGACTGCACCTTGTACGTAACGGTAGAGCCCTGTGTGATGTGTGCAGGCGCGTTGGGGTGGGCTCAAATACATCGCATCGTATATGGAGCCTCGGACGAGAAACGGGGTTTCAAACGGTTTGCCCCGGACGCATTGCATCCCAAGACTATCGTCCATGCTGGAGTCCTGGAAGAGGAATGTACACAATTGATGAAGGAGTTCTTCCGAAAAAAGCGATGATTATTTGCCAAACACCTGAACTCCACCTGTATTGAATTGCTGGTTGTCGGGAAGGAGGGAAGCATCCTTACCTACGCCCTTGGACATGAGATCTTTCAATTCGGGTAGATAATACTGGTACACAGCACGTGGAAGGACATCATGCCGAATACACAAAGAAGCAGCCATACCCACAACTTCCCCCATCATTCCGATATTGCGCATCAGTCGGGTGGAACCCAAAGTCACATGGGTAGTACTGATGCAACGACCTGCCATGAAAAGATTGTCGATATTGCGTGAATACAAACAACGGTAAGGCACATTATATACACAGATGGGATTGTCCTTCGTCTCGGCCTTGAACTCCCTTCCCGGGAAAAATCCTGAGTTTCTTGCTTCGGGAAAATGCAGATCGAAATGCCAGTTGATAGGGAAGGAAGCATCTTCGTAGGGCACATGTCGCAATACATCGTCTTGTTTCAGTACGAAATCGCCCAAAAGACGACGCGACTCTCTTTTCCCTGCCACATAAGCCACCCATGCCAATCTTCGTTTTGCATATCGCTCACGCTCGGAAGACTTGTTCTTCATATAACTCCAGTTGGCATATACCACCAACATGCCATAGTCACGTATTTGTTCAAAATCCTTGATCTGATCACGGTTCATTCCTGTTTCCCATGTCCATTCGCCCATCATCACTCGTTCGCAGTTCTCTTCATTGAACTCCATCCCGTATGAAAACTCGGGAAAAGAAGTCTCTTGGTTCTGCTCCTGTGAATACCATTGTACAGAGGAACCCATCGTGAGTGAATCGGGATATTCCGGAGCTAATGTTTCGTCGTATTCATCTCGACCCTCACGTCCCATCCTATAGTCGGCGCCCGCATAATAGCCCAAGTTGCCGTCGCCGGTACAATCACAGAAGAGAGTGCCCTTGACAAGCCATTCCTTGCCACTCTCCGTATGGCGGATGGATACCGCAGAAATGTGATGATTCCGCATACGCACTCCAGTCGCCCGGAAATTGCGGAAGAGGGTGATATTCTTCTCGGCTGCAATAAAATCCTCTTTCTTCCAATCTTCATAATTCTCCGGGAGTTGTGCGTTTCCACCCTTGGAATGCCCAAATTCACGTATCATGCGACCTAATGCAGGATAGTCTCCTATTTCTATTGCGCCACCCAGATGTACACGTATCTCGGAACTGTTGTTGCCCCCCAAAATGGGTCTGTCGTGTACCAAAGCCACCTTCAGTCCCAATCGAGCAGCCGACACTGCGGTACACATTCCACCTATTCCTCCACCCACCACGACCAAATCAAACGGTTGTTTCCATCGTGTCGGTCTTTTGGATAACGTGCCGTTCTTGATACGTGCAGACAACATTTCATCTGCAGAGCCAGGAAGTGCAGGATGAGGATTCTTGCTAAAAAGAATGGCATCGCAACGTCCCTCGAATCCCGTCAAATCGTGGAGTGCCACACACACCTCACATTCTCTGATATCGACACATCCTGCCGATTGCCATTGCCATGCATTGCCGGCAGTGCCCAATACAGGAGAAATCGTCTGACCATCGACCTTCAATTGAAAAGCGCCAGGACCCTCAGACTTCGACCATGGAGAAGTCCAGTTGTAGGTTCGCACAAAAGCATAGTATCTGCCAGATGAGGGAAAACGCACATCCTGAGTGGCATCTTCCACAGGTTGACCCATTCCATGTGCCAACAGATATGGCGAACCCATCTGATCCATGAATTGCTGATCCAGCACCCATCCTCCTTTGTGGGAGAAACTCTCAGCCTCCACCCACACATCACGCGCATGGGATGAGAAAGCGGAAAACAATCCCATCAACAAGAATGCGACGACACGATGGGGGAATCTATTCCACATAGTCTTCCACCATCGATATTACAAGATACCAAAGGATAATGGCAGCAAAACTACTTGCCCCCAACAAAAAGCATGGAAGACAGCCTACAAGGAATATATACTTAAACCGATTGTCATGCCATGAAAGATTCTTGAACTTCAAAGCCAGCAACGGAAGTTCGGCAACCAGAAGCCAGCAAAACAGGAACATGAAGAGGAACAGGAAAACGGCATTGAATTTCGGCGACACGAGAAAAGCATGTTGCCCCAGTACCAAGGAGCCCCAGAAGAGGGCATTGGCAGGTGTCGGCAAACCGATGAATCGGGTGCTCTGCCGTGTATCGAGATTGAATTTTGCCAACCGAAGCGCAGAAAAGGCTGCCATCAGAAATGCAGAATATGGAATTACAGAGCGAAAAGAAGTCAGCAATTCAGGATACTGCACCTCATGAAACAGATAAAAGAGAATACTGCTTGGAGCCACTCCGAACGTAACGACGTCAGCCAAAGAATCCAGTTCTTTCCCAATCGGCGAGGAAACGTGCAAAAGGCGAGCCGACATCCCATCGAAAAAATCAAATATTGCACCTGCCACAATCATGAGAACGGCCCATTGATATTGTCCATGAAATGCCGCTCCGGTAGCCATGCAACCACAAATGAGGTTGCAGCAAGTTATAGAATTAGGAATCTGTCGAACGATACAGTTTGCCATAAGGCACAAAATATTTTATTTCAGGTATCCGATAATAGTCTCATTGCCGACTGTCTTCTGGTGAAGACAAACACGGATATCCGTGCCCAGGGGCAAGTACAAATCCACACGCGAGCCGAACTTGATGAAGCCCAGGTGTTCATCGATGTAACATTCTTCACCCTCCTCAGCATAAGTGACGATGCGACGAGCTACGGCACCTGCAATCTGACGAACCAAAATTTCGGTACCGTCTTCTGTGGCAATCACGATGGTACTGCGTTCATTCTCCTCACTTGCCTTGGGAAGCCAAGCCTGATGAAAGTTTCCGTTTTGATGACGGACGATCTTCACGGAACCATCTACAGGAATCCAGTTTGCATGCACATTGAAAAGGCTCATGAAAATACTAACCATCAATCTCTTGTCGTGGAAATACTCATTCTCCTCAACCTCCTCCACCACTACGACACGTCCATCTGCAGGTGCCACGATGACACCATCCGTGTCACCATCGAAGCGTCGAATGGGGCATTGGAAGAAATTGAGCACAATCAAATACAAAATGACACTCAGCACCAGCACCAAGTGAAAGAGGAAGCAAGAGCCAGTCAACAAGAAAATACCACCATTGATGATTGCCAATGTCACAGCACCCAACAGAAGAGTATGCCTACCCTCGTGATGAAGACGAATTTTCTTTAATTTTTTAAGCCTTTTGCCCATGCAACGCCATAATATTACGTGCAAAGTTATGTAAAAAATGAGAACTGACAAAAGAAATGGTCCGTTTTTGATTTATTTTGCCACAAAAACACATCAACTGCATATCGAAAAGCAAATAGTTCGTATCTTTATCGAAAATATTAATCTCACAGGTATCAATGCAAGATTTTGTTCATTTGCACGTCCACACTCAATATTCGTTATTGGATGGACAAGCCAGCATATCACGATTAGTGGATAAGGCTATCGCCGACGGAATGCGTGGAATGGCCATCACCGATCATGGCAACATGATGGGGGTGAAGGAATTGTTCAACTATACAAAGAAAAAGAACGGAGCTGTAAAGGATGAACTGAAAAAGCTGAAGGGGCAACTGTCGGAACTGGAACAGGCGGATGCAAGGGATGAAGATGCCATCAACGATGTGAAGAAAAACATCTCTGACACAGAACGACGCATCTTCAAGCCTATCTTCGGTTGCGAAATGTATGTGGCTCCACGCACCATGCAGGACAAGACGAAGGAACTGGATCAGAAGCGATACCATTTAGTAGTACTGGCAAAAAACGAGACAGGCTATCACAACCTTATTAAGATGGTATCACGCTCCTGGGTGGATGGATTCTATATGCGTCCGCGTACCGACCACGATGAGTTGGAACGCTATCACGAAGGTCTGATCATCTGTTCTGCGTGTATCGCTGGCGAAGTACCCAAGGCTATTCTGAACGACGACATAGAGGAGGCAGAACGAGCCATCCAATGGTACAAAAACATCTTCGGGGAGGATTATTATCTGGAAATCCAACGGCACGAAGTAAAAGACCCCAACCAAAGGGCCAATCGTGACACGTTCCCTCTTCAGCAAAGAGCCAACGAGAAGATTCTGGAATTGGCACAAAAATACAACGTAAAAACAATATGTACCAATGACGTACATTTCGTGGACGAGGAAAATGCCGAAGCGCACGACCGACTTCTGTGTCTTGGAACGGGAAGGGATTTCGATGATCCGAAACGAATGCTGTATTCCAAGCAAGAGTGGTTCAAGACGCGGCAGGAGATGAATGAAATCTTCGCGGATGTACCGGAAGCACTCGCCAACACCTGTGAAATCTTGGACAAGGTGGAAACCTACAGCATCGATCATCCGCCTATCATGCCCAACTTCAATATTCCCAAGAGTTTCGGCACAGAAGAGTCTTATCATGAGAAGTTCACCCACCAACAGCTTTTCGATGAATTCACACGTGATGAGAACGGAAAAGTCATACTGAGCGAAGAAGAGGCCATCGACAAAGTGAAGAAACTGGGAGGGTACGAGAAATTGTATCGTCTGAAGCTGGAAGCCGACTACCTTGCATATCTGGCTTACGAAGGAGCAAAGCGTATCTATGGGCCTGAATTGTCGGTTGAGGTGAAGGAACGGATGAATTTCGAATTGCACGTCATGAAGACGATGGGTTTCCCTGGTTACTTCCTCATCGTGCAGGACTACATCAACGCGGCACGACACGAACTGAATGTATCCGTAGGACCGGGACGTGGCAGCGCAGCGGGAAGTGAAGTAGCCTACTGCTTGGGAATCACCAAGGTCGATCCTATCAAATACGACCTGCTGTTTGAGCGTTTCCTGAATCCCGATCGTATCTCCCTGCCTGATATTGACGTGGATTTCGACGACGATGGTCGCGGCAAGGTGTTGTCGTGGGTGACTCAGAAATACGGAGCGGAAAAGGTGACTCACATCATCACCTACGGCACAATGGCTACCAAATTGGCCATCAAGGACGTGGGACGTGTGCAGAAAGTTCCTCTCGATGTGGTGAACAGACTATGCAAGGCCATCCCGGATCGTCTGCCTGAAGACGAGAACGGCAAACCGCGCAAGATGAACCTGAAGAACGTCATTTCCTGTGTGCCGGAGATTGCGGAGGCTGAGGCAGATCCCGTATATGGCGACACCATACGCTATGCTCGTATGTTGGAGGGTAACGTCCGCAATACCGGAGTTCATGCATGCGGAGTAATCATCTGCAGGGATGATGTATCTGACTGGGTTCCTGTAAGTACGGCAGATGACAAGGAAACTGGTGAAAAACTTCTGTGTACACAATACGAAGGTTCGGTGATAGAGGAGACGGGACTTATCAAAATGGACTTTCTCGGTCTGAAGAACCTCTCTGTCATCAAAGAATGTGTAAGTAATATTAAAGACAGCCTGGGTATTCGCCTGAACGTGGATGCCTTGGACATCGAAGATCCCGCCACTTACCAGCTTTACTGCGACGGACATACAGTCGGCACGTTCCAGTTCGAATCGCCTGGTATGCAGAAATACCTGCGTGAACTGCAACCATCCACTTTCGAGGACCTGATTGCGATGAATGCGCTCTATCGTCCAGGACCTATGGATTACATTCCCGACTTCATTGATCGCAAACTCGGACGAAAGCCTGTGGAATACGATATTCCGTGCATGGAAAAATATTTGAAGGACACGTACGGCATTACTGTATATCAGGAGCAGGTCATGTTGTTGAGCCGTCAGTTGGCAAATTTCACACGAGGTGAAAGTGACACCTTGCGAAAGGCTATGGGAAAGAAGCTCAAGGACAAGCTGGATCACATGAAGCCCAAGTTCATCAAGCAAGGGCAGGACAACGGCCACGACCCGAAGACGTTGGAGAAAATCTGGGCAGACTGGGAAAAGTTTGCTTCATACGCCTTCAACAAGAGTCACGCCACCTGTTATTCGTGGGTTGCCTACCAAACCGCCTATCTGAAAGCCAATTATCCGTCGGAGTATATGGCAGCCAGTATGAGCCGGAACTTGGACAACATCACCGAAATCACGAAACTCATGAGTGAATGCAAGTCAATGGGTATCGCTTGTTTGGGCCCCGATGTAAACCATAGTAAGCGCAAATTCAGTGTGGATCCGGGAGGTAATATTCGTTTTGGCCTTGCTGCCATCAAGGGATTGGGGGACAGCGCCAGCGAAATCATCATCAAGGAGCGAGAGGCCAATGGTCCCTATGAATCCATCTTTGATTTTGTGAAACGTGTCCCCATGTCGGCCGTGAAACGCAATGGATTGGAATGTCTTGCCAAGAGCGGTGCACTGGATTGTTTCGCACCCGAAATACGCAGGGAGCATTTCTTTGCCAAGACTCCCAAAGGCGAATCGTTCATCGATGTTCTGATCCGTTTCAGCACCAGTTATCAGCAGGCGCAGATAGAAGCAGCCAACAGTTTGTTCGGTGGATTCGAGGAGATTGAAATCAGCATGCCACCTATTCCTGAGGCAGAGGAATGGTCTGCTCTGGATCGTCTCAACTTGGAACGCGAATTGGTAGGCATTTATCTGAGTGCACATCCTCTGGATGAATACGCTGTCATACTCCGATATGTATGCAATCTCCACATGGATCAGTTGGCGAGTAACAACTTGGATTCCTTCAAGGATCAGGAAATACGGTTTGGCGGTATCGTCACCGCCGTACGACAAGGAATATCCAAGAGGGGTTCACAATTCGGCATAGTCACGCTGGAAGACTACTCGGGGAAAGCCGAATTGCCTTTGTTCGGGAAAGATTGGAGCGACTTTGGAGGTTATATGGTCACAGGCTCCAACCTGTACATTACAGGACGGTACCAAGCTCACAAATACAAGGCAGAATCATACGAGATCAAAATAGGAAAGGTAGAGTTCCTCCACGATGTACTTGAAACGGCATTCAACTCACTCCATTTGCACATACCTATTGATAAGGTACAGGAGGATTTGGTTTGCAAGCTACTGGAACACATCAGCGGAGATTCCGGTAAAACGATTCTGTCATGCACTTTTCATTCTGCCAACGGACAATCACTCTCCATGAAGTGCAAAGACAGGGGGATTACCGTGAAAAAGGAGTTGATTGATTTCTTGGAAGAAAATGAGGGAATTTCATTTGAGATAAAATAGAGTAAGCGGTGAGCAAGGTTGCGCACAAGAGGAAAAATCGAATTATATTTTGTTTTTCTCCTGCGAAATCGTACCTTTGCCCACACAAAACGACAAAATTTTCTAATTATGGCACAAAGTATTACAAGTCAAAACTTTGACGAATTGGTGGCAACGGGGAAACCTATCGTGTTGGATTTTTGGGCTACTTGGTGTGGTCCCTGCAAGAAATTAGGGACAGCCATCGATGAACTGGCAAACATCTACGAAGGGCAGGCCATTGTAGGCAAATGCGATGTGGAGGAAGACGAGGAACTCACCTCACGTTTCGGCATCCGCAATGTACCCACCGTGCTTTTCATCAAGAATGGTGAAGTGATCGACAAGAGTATGGGAGCTGTACCACAGTCCACCTTGGAAGAAAAACTCAAGCAAATGCTATAGCGCAATGGCTGGTCTGGAAGAAGAATTACTGCAAGATGCAGAAGATGACCGCCTGACGGTGGAATTCATCCGCAACTACCTGCCCCAGGAATTGAAAGAGCAATTCACGGAGGACGATTTGTATTATTTTCTCGATGTACTTGTGGAGTACTATGCCACCAGTGGCGTTTTGGACGCAGAGCCCGACAAAGATGGGTACATCGACTTGGACATGGAAGCAATCGCGCAACACTTGGCCAATCAAGCCAAGAAGGACAAGATAGGTGATTTCAAGGCCGAGGATCTTCGCTGGATCGTAGAGGGAGAGATGGAATACGCCGAGACACAGGGAGAATGATGGAACTGCACATTCGTTCATTGGAGGACATCAGACAGGTGGCAAAAGACTTTGTACAGGCAATGGAGGGTAACACCATCTTTGCCTTGTATGGTTCGATGGGAGTAGGTAAGACGACTTTCACCAAGGCTGTCTGTGAGGAACTGGGCGTGGAAGACACCATCACATCCCCCACCTTTGCCATTGTCAACGAATATAGGACACCCGACAACAGGAGTGTATATCATTTCGACTACTACCGCATCCGCAAGATCGAGGAAGTGTACGACATGGGATACGAGGATTATTTCTACAGTGGTGCCATTTGTTTCATAGAGTGGCCCGAACTGATAGAAGAGTTGCTCCCGGCAAATACGGTACGAGTCCGATTCGTAGAGAACGTCGATGGCAGTCGCACCATAAAATTCTGAACATGAATCATCTGATGCGGATTCTGTTTTGTGCCATCCTTGGAATGGCCTTCTGTGTCATTCCCGCAAATGCTCAATCGTATCAGGAATTTATCAGAGGAGCAATCGGAGCATTGGAGAAAGACAGTTTGGCCGAGGCGGAGATTCTTTTCAAAAAGGCTTTGGAGAAGGATCCCATCTCTGCTTCCAATGCCATTGTGCATCAATATCTGGGTCAGATCCAGGAGCGCGAAGGAAAGATGGAAGAAGCGCTGGAATCGTATCAGGCAGGGCTCAACATCTCGCCTGGCATGAAGGGGATCCTGCTGAACCGAGCCTCTTTGCACTTGCGTAGGGGGAATGAAGAGAAAGCTCTGGCAGACTACGACCTGATATTGGAAAAGGATCATGACGAAACCGAGGCCTTGTTTTTCAGGGCTTACATCCTCACCCGACTGCATCGGAACAAAGAAGCAAGGAAGGATTACGAGCATCTCATCACGCTGGAACCATCAAACCTGAATGCCCAGATTGGTCTGGTCTTGCTCAACGACAAGGATGGGAGACCAAGGGAGGCAATGGACAAGATCAACACACTCGTGCAGTTATACCCAGATGAGGCACAACTGTATGTGGTAAGGGGGGAAATGGAACGCAAGCGCCTCCAATACGAGTTGGCCCAGCATGACTTCGACCAGGCGATACAGTTGGATCCGCACAATCCCGAATATTACATTGCACGCGGGACCTATTACATGGCCACCAAGAAAAAAAAGATGGCCAGAGCTGATTTTCAGTTGGCCATCCAATATGGGGCAAATGCCGAAGAAATTGCGGCTATTTGGAACGGGCAATTGTCTGAGCGCGATCGGGACCCACACTGACAATAGTAATAGGAGTTTCCGTTTCCTTCTCAATATACGTGATATAATCCTTCAGAGGCTGAGGGAATTGGCATTCCTCTGTCAGTCCCGTCAGATCGGTCTTCCATCCTGGGAGATCTTCGTACACTGCATTCCATCCTTCTGTGTCGTATGGCATGTCGGTCACTCTCACCCCGTCCTTCTCGTATGCCACGCATACACGGATCGTATCAAATGAATCCAGCACATCACTCTTCATCATTATCAACTGAGTCACGCCATTCACCATGATCGCATATTTCAGGGCTACCAGATCCAGCCAACCGCAACGGCGGTTACGACCTGTTACGGCTCCGTATTCATGTCCGATCTCACGGATCTTGTCACCTGTCTCGTCAAACAGTTCCACGGGGAAAGGACCTGCTCCCACGCGAGTACTGTATGCCTTGAAGATGCCGAATATCTCGCCTATTCGATTGGGGGCGATACCCAGACCGGTACATACACCGCCACTTATCGTATTGCTACTGCTTACAAAGGGATAGGTTCCATGATCAATGTCCAGCATAGTACCTTGGGCACCTTCGGCCAGGACATTTTTTCCTTCTGCCAGAGCCTTGTTGATTTCTATTTCAGTATCAGTGAGAGGATATTGGCGCATATATTCCACACCCTGCAACCATCTCTGCTCTTCCTCCGTAATATCGAAATCCGTAAAGTGCAGGTCACTCAGTATCTGCAAGTGGCGATTCTTCAACTGCTCGTATTTCTGTGGGAAGTTATCCAGGATATCACCCACACGCAGACCTGTGCGGCTGGCCTTCTCGCTATAGGTGGGGCCGATGCCTTTTCCGGTAGTACCCACCTTGTTCTTTCCCTTGGCAGCCTCGTAGGCACGATCCAACACACGATGGGTAGGTAAGATCAGATGAGCACGCTTGCTGATATGGAGACGCTCTTTCAGATTGTAGCCAGCCTGCTCCAGTTCCATAGCCTCTGCCATGAACAAGTCGGGAGCAATGACACAGCCGTTGCCGATAATATTCAATTTCCCTTCGTCGAAGATGCCGGAAGGAATACTGCGAAGCACAAACTTCTTCCCTTCAAAGATGATGGTATGTCCCGCATTGGGGCCTCCCGCGAAACGGGCGACCACATCATACCGAGGTGTGAATACATCCACGACCTTTCCTTTCCCCTCATCACCGAAAACGATGCCCAACAACGCATCTACTTTCCCTTTTGTCATGATTATTATTTATTGCTTTTTTTATTATTCTCTTCTTTTACTATTCTCTCACATCTTTTGCACAGTCCGTGTAAATAGAGAACTGGTTGTTTGACCGTGAATTTACAGCTTCGTATGGCATCCAGGTATTGGTTAATCTCCGCCTTATGGAAAGCTTCCATCTTACCACAATTGTCGCAAAAGAAATACACCTTGGATTTGCGAATCGTAACAAACTCATAGTGAGCACAGTGTCCCACGAGATGTTTTACCACGATTCCTATTTTCTCCAGCAGATTCAGCGTCTGGAACAAGGTGCCCCTGCTCACGATGAAGCTCGACGTCTCACTCATATTGGTAGCCAGATCGTCCAATGTGAATATACAGTTCATCCCGCACACAGCCCTCAGCACCTCCTCCCTTTCAGGAGTTTTGCGGTGGCTATGCAGTTCCAGATATTTGTTCATTCTCTGGATAGCCTGTTTCGTCGTATCTTCCCTATGTTCCATTACAGGCCACAAAGTTACGATTAAGTGAGAGAAAAACAAAATTTATTTTGATTTTTCCGAGCGTGAGTACCTTCGAGCGCAGCTCAAAGTTACGATTAAGTGAGAGAAATACCAAATTTCTGAGCAGCGAAGCCCAACAAAAATTTATTTTTGATTGGGTGAGTCGCAATGAAATTCGACGAAGTCAAATTTATTTGAGCATTTCCAAGCGTGAGTACCTTCGAGCGCCAGCTCAAAGGTACGATTAAGCGAACGATTTGCCAAATTTCTGAGCAGTGAAGTCCAAAGAAAAAGGATGGGGTATTTTGATCTCGTCAAATTTTTTAGTCGGGATTTTTAGTTAGATTTTCAGTGGATTTTGAGCGATAGCGACCATAAAAAGTATTTACACCACTATTTTCAGGTAGATTTTTAGTGAAGATTTTA
>DCHV01000097.1:0-2627 GCA_002314945.1 Prevotellaceae bacterium UBA1743 | reverse complement strand
TATACACAGGAAACAGGCGAAACTTCCAGTGCCCCAGCCTCAATCTATGATTGCATGAATAGCCCTGCTCAGCGAAGGATTGGCATTTGTCAGGCAGGACTGAGCCCTCCTCTCTATCTGCGCAAAAGAGTCGGGGTGTATGGTCTCCCCCATCCTCATGCGACGTGCGATGATCAGGAAACCGCACAAGATGCGCATCTGATGATCCGACAGAATCCAGCGCAGCGCCACATCCATCGCCCATGGCCTCTTTGCCAATTGATTCATGACCAAAATCTGCGCCATCTCGTCCGTCGTCAGTTCATCCGTCCATATCTCCGCCTGTTCGACAGTCATCTCCTCATGCGGAAGGAGCAAGGTAGCCAGGATCTTACATTCCCGGATATTCTCGTTCCACAGGCACACGGCCAATTCCTTGTCAGGACTGAATTCGCGGGCAATATCCGTCAGACGAGGCAGTTCCACGCCAAACACCAGTTTGTACGGCATACCAGCCGCCCTCATTTTGGCCGACACGATGCCATTCATCGCCGCACGCAGTTCCTTCTTGATGGCCAATATAGTTTCCCTCGTCGTCATAATTTAGTATCGTATTCCCTGCTGTATCGAAGCATCTGTTCTGTGTACGATTCGCCGTATTCGATATGCACGTCGCTGATCTCTCCGTCAGAATCCCTCTCCACCGTGTAGCGCGGATTGATAAATCCCTTGTACGGAGCCAGGTCCAATCGCTGGTATCTGTCCCTGATTTCCTGGTGCAGCGAAGCATCAATGCGTATTCCGTATTCCTCCACCAATAGACGGGCAGCCTCGTAATCGCCCTCGCTCTTGATGCGCTGCACCTCTCGCAGGAGTGTGGCAAAGGCCGTCCGAAGCATCTCATAGTCGAGGACCTCCACATACGTTTTCTCCTCCTTCCGCGCCATACGTACAGCCCGAGGATAGTGATCGAGTGTCCAATAGGCAATCAGCGCACGGTTGCGCATGTGAGCCTCCTCGATGACATGTCCAGGTGCGATGCGTACCATCTGAGTGAGCAAGCCGTTCATCATGTAACTATAATAATGTGCCTTGTACGCCTCCATACAGGGAAGGAGCCCCAGTTCCACCATCTTCAGATCTGCCATGTAGTAGAGGCCGAACAAGTCGGCACGCGCCTCCTCGATCGTATTCCCGTATGCCTTCATGGCATCAGCATCCACTCCCGGAAGAAGACGGCCGCTGCCATGTCCCAGACATTCGTGCAGATCGGTATGCAGATTATCACATACCTCACCATATCGGTCGAGCATCGACAGGGTCTCCCCATCCACGACAAACTCTTGCCGAAATCCATTACCTCTCGCAGCCTGTGAATAAGCATGAGTCAGGTTTCCGATAGTCACACTCTTGCTCCCATGCTCCGCTCTCACCCAATTGCTGTTGGGCAGGTTGATACCGATGGCACTACTGGGATAGAGGTCACCACCCAGGATGGCCGCCTCCACCACACGGGCCGTCACTCCGCGGCACACATCCTTTCGGAAACGCGCATCCACAGGAGAATGATCCTCAAACCATTGGGCGTGATCACTCAGAATGCGCGTCCTGTCCGAAGCCTCGTTGTCCAGGATATTGACATAGCCCTCCCAACTTGCTTTCAGGCCTAACGGATCGCCATAGACCTCCGTGAAACCATTCACGAAATCCACATCCCCCTCCGTTTCCTTCACCCATTGTATCGTATATCGGTCGAAGGTCTCCAGATCACCCGTCCTGTAGAAATCCACCAGGGTGGCAATCACCTCCTTCTGGCGTTCATTCTCCGCATGGGGCAAGGCCTTTTCCAACATCTCCACGACATGTTCCAGTGCCGATCCATACATACCCCCACAGCGCCATACACGTTCCACGAGAGTCCCCTCCGTCTTCTCCAGACGGCTGTTCAGTCCGTACATCACAGGACGACGTGTATCCCCATCCATACGCTTTTGTCTCGCATAGAATTCCTCCGCCTCGGACTGCGTCACGTCAGCCCCGTAATAGTTGCACGACGAAGTCTCGACCAGGTCATCACCATCCTTCTGATTCAATCGCTTCGGCATCACATCAGGATCGAAGATGACCGGAAACAAAGTCTTCTCGAGTGCATCCAGAGATTCCCCCTCGCACAATGGCAGGTATTCCTTCGGGATTTGCGTCAGCGCCTCGTGCAGGAAAGAAGAGGGGAAACCAGGTTCAAGTTTGTCGTAGCTGTAATGGTGATGAATACCGTTGGAGAACCACACCCTCTTCAGATAGGTCACGAATCCACGGAACTCCTCGCACTCCCTGTCCCCTGGATAGTACACGAACACCGATTCCAGCAGCCTCCTTATGCGCAGGTTGTAAGCCCCGTTCTGATCCCACAGGATATCACGTCCCCACAATGCCGCCTCACCGAGGTAGTACAACAACTTTTTTTGTCTGAGGTTCAGGTTTTCGAAACAGGGAACCTGATACCTGAGCATCTGCAGATCGGCAAACCGTTCACCGATGAAGCAAAACACTTCGCCCATCACCTTCGTATCTGTTCTTTATTTACGTTTCACAAGTTCTTTAGTCGGGATTTTTAGTTAGATTTTTAGTGGATTTTGAGCGATAGCGAC
>DCHV01000071.1 GCA_002314945.1 Prevotellaceae bacterium UBA1743 | reverse complement strand
GACTTGAATGCCAAGGTGTTGTACACATTGTCTGCGGACAAGTACCTGACGGCCTCGGTTTGGAAGCGTTGATGCTTGTATCGTAACTTCATTGTTCTGTTATCAGTTTCTTTAGTTCATCTTCGGTAGGCAGATAGGTCAAATATTGGGCTGCAAATATCTGGTTGTGATCAAACGATATGCGTTTCTGTCGTGTCATTGCAAAAGCAAAACAGGCACTATAATATTCGTCACGAAGCAGGCAAAAGGTGCATAAAATATCCGGACCACCTTTTGATGACCGTATAGATTTTCCTACAACTGAATGCTCATCATGTATTCCGAAGGAGTCATGTTAGTGCTCAGTTTGAATATTTTGTTAAACCCAAATCGATCATTAGGATTTCTCGCTGCCGTATGACGCCGGGAAATCCTAATGACCGATTTGGGATTATTCATTATTTTTTGTCTCACTAGTAAATTTTCTAGTGACATTTTTGGCGCGAGCCTAAAATAATACTAACTTTGTCCTGAAAACATTGAAAAATATACCACTTTAATTAATATTAATTTTAATTTTTATGAGAAAAACAATGTTAACATTTGTTGTGTTGCTGACTGTTTCAATCTTCAGCACCAACGTGAACGCACAAGTGCCAAAGGCAGATTTGCTGGACATCGTGTTTAATGATGATGGCACCGCGAGCGACATTTCCCCACTTCAGAACGAAGTTAAGGCAGTGGGAACTCCAATTGTAGTAAAAAGTCCCATGTATGGAATGAATGTCCTTTGTGCCAATCAGAATGAATGGGGACAAAATCCTGAACACTATTATCGGATAGAACTTACCGATGCCCTCTTGCAAGGTATTTCCGATGGTATGAGTTTCGAGACCTATGTACGTCCTCATTGGAGAGGCGAGTCGATTCCAAGCGATTGGATCAGTGTATTCGGAATGGAGGACAGTGGTGGATTCGGCATGATTCTCAAAAATGGCACTTGGCGTTTCGAGTTCCGTGTGAACGACAAATACGAGATTGCTGAATTCCCGGATATCCCCGTAAAAGACCAATGGATTCATTTCGTAGGCGTATGGGATAAAAATCAAGGTACCTTAAGCCTGTATGTTGATGGTTTTTTATCTACTGTTAATCAAAACGCATCAGGTGAATTCGGATTGCCTGGGGAAGATAACCGTTGGTTCTGCATAGGCGCAGATCCAGATGGGAGCAATGCATCTGCAGCGTTCCGTGGCGACATCGCATTTTCCCGTCTATACAACGAGCCGTTAAATGCAAATCAGATAGCCGCTTTATATGATGACATGCAGGCAAAAAAGACAGGTGAAGCTGAGCATGACGAATTTTCGAACATTGACGATGAAGGCTACTATCTTCTCGGCACATTAGAAGACTGGAAAAGCTTCGTTGCAGCTGCGCGTGAAGGAAAAGCCTTGGACAAGTATCGTTTGAGTGCAGACATAGATGGATTGACCATTGAGGATATGTGTCCGACTTTCGGTGGCATCTTCGACGGCCAAGGCTATGCTCTTACCATGGAAATGGAAACAGACGAAGAAAATTGTGCTCCATTTGCCGTATTGACAAAAGGAGCCGTCGTGAAGAACCTGTGGACAAAAGGTACTATCAGTAGCAGTAACAAATATGCGGCTGGTGTCGCTTCTCAGATATATGGCGCCACTCTTCTTAATTGCGTTTCTTCTGTCGAAATCACAGACACTTACGATGGTGAAGCTATCGTTGGTGGTATGGTGGGCATGGTATGGGGACCGTCAACCTTTCAGAACTGTGCATTCGCCGGAATGATTGACGCTTCAAACGCATATTGCATAGCTGCTATTGCAGGAAAAGAAGGAACGGGCACATCCAGTATGTTCCAAAATTGTCTTGCCAATGGTGACGGATTGCTGGCAAAGGACATTGAAGGCAAAAACAGCTATTTTGTATGTTCAGATTCAGGTTCTGACACGTATATAAACAATGTATATACAGAAAACTATATGCTTGTAGCCCCTCAAAGTGGAACAAACAACATGATTTCTACTAATCAGATGGAAAATGGCACTGCCTGCTATATGCTCAATGGAAACCAAGAAGAAATTGTATTCCGTCAGAATCTTGGCGAGGGAGACGATGCAGATTTGTTCCCTGTGCCTTTCTCTTCCCATCGTCAGGTCTATGCCAGCCAAGTGGATTGTGCGTACAAGCCCGTTGAAGAGGCCACCTTCTCTAATGAATTCATGGAAACCATAATAGGAGAACATCAGTATCTTGAGGACTTCTGCACACTATGTGGAAAAATGGATCCCGACTTCACAGGAGATGCTCCAGAAGCGATTGACGGGGTGTATCAGATCAAGACTGCACGTCAGCTCTTTTGGTTTGCCCATCAGGTCACTGTAGTAGGTAATTTCAATATTAGCTGTTTACTGCTCAATGACATAGATGTTAGCAAGTTCGATTGGATTCCCATCGGAGGCGCAGATGTAAATCAATTTTGGGGCGTATTTGACGGAGGCGGACATACTGTAACCGTTAACTTGAATAAGAACATTGATGCTAACTGGGCCGCCTATGGATTTTTCGGGTGTACTCCACATGCCGTCATCAAAAATCTAAACGTGAAAGGTTCTCTCGTTTGCAAAGCCACCGGAGCTTGCAACATGTTCGGAACCATTGCCCGCGCATGGGATGCAAAAATAAGCAATGTGCATAGTTCACTTAACGTCAATGTGAAGCCGACCTCCGGATCTGGTTTCTTTGGTGTTGGCGGTTTGGTGGGTTTCGCACAAGATGCATCTATTATCAGTGACTGTTCCTATGACGGAACGCTCACATGCAACAATGGCGATCCACAAGGTGGTATTGTAGGATATGCATGGGGAACGGAGATTAACAATTGTGCTTGCTATGGAAAGTTCCAAATGTCGGCCAATGGAACTTGTGGCGGAATTATCGGTTTTGCTGACAATGCCGGCATCGTTGTAAGCAATTGTTTGAGTACAGCCACGTTCAGCGGAGAAGGCACCATTGCCTCCCTCATTCCCAGTGTTTCCAATATGACGTTCGACAAGAGTGTGAACAATTATTGGCTTACAAACGAAAGCGTACCCGGATCTTGGAATGAACAATTCGCCAACTCTTGTGTCGGCGCGACGGTAGAAGAATTGGCAAGCGGAAAAATTGCATATTCACTCAACCTGGGGCAGGAAGACAAGCATTGGTTCCAGAATTTGGGCGAAGATGCATATCCTGTGCTTGACAACACGCATAAGAAGGTAAGTCTCACGGATGAAGGTGCATACATCAACAAGGGAGAACTTGACCCCAATGGTATAGAACCTGCCTTTGCAGATGGATTCTATCAGATCAAGAATGTAGAGAATATGCTATGGTTCAGCAGTACGGTCAATAAGGGTAATGGCACCATTAACGCCGTGCTCACCGCCGATATCGACATGTCTGATGTGAAAGACTGGAAGCCTATTGGTGTCGATCCTGACGTTGCCTACTTTAGTGGTATATTCGATGGTCAGGGTCATACGGTGAAAGGCTGCAATTTCAATACCCAGCTTCCAATTTGGGACTGTGGAGGTCTTTTCGGTTGTGTAATCTACGGAACTGTTAAGAATGTAACCGTGAAGGGCACCCTTGAGTGCAACGGAGATATCTGCTCCATGTTTGGCACCATCGGCCGTGCTTGGAGTGCCACCATCAGCCGAGTTCATTCAAGCTTGGATATCACACTGCCTGGAACCGGTTACTTTGGTGTGGGTGGAATCGTAGGTTATGCGCATGACAACACCACAATTACTGAATGCACCTACAGCGGTACGCTTACAGCCAACAACTCGACTGACGCTGTGGGTGGCATCTTAGGACGCGCTGCTGCCACAACCATCGTAAACTGTGCAAACTGGGGTACACTCTCCTGTCAAAACAGCGGTTGTTTCCTCGGCGGTATCCTCGGTTGGGGTAATGATGCCAGCTTCGGCGGTATTCAGAACTGTGTAAGCACCGGTTCTGTAACGTGCTCAGCCGAAGAAGGCGGAAACGTAGGTGCTTTGGCTGCAACCTTGGATGTATCCGCAGAAAAAAAATGTGTGAATAACTACTGGGTAGAAGGCAGTGCAAATCGCGCCGCCGACATCGACATGACACAGGCCACAGCAATTAAGCCCGCTGACATTTCCAATGGTGCCCTCTGTTTCTACCTGAATCAGGGACAGGAAGAGCCTCACTGGTTCCAGACGATAGGTACAGACTCGTATCCTGTACTTGACAACACACACGAGCGCGTAATCATGGGAGGCAACGGCGGTTACATCAATCCAGGCTCCATCAATCCTCTGGGTGTAGAGCCCGAGTTGGTGGATGGTGTTTACCAGATAAAGAGTACAGAGAACCTGTTGTGGTTCGCCCTTGCTGTAAACTCCGGACAATTCACCATCAACGGTGTGCTTGTCAACGATGTCGATCTTTCACCCATAGAATCATGGGCTCCTATCGGCATCAGCCCTGACCGCAATGCTTATTGGGGCACATTCGACGGACAGGGCCATACGGTCAGCAACCTGAATATTTCAGCACATTTTGCCGACTGGGGTTGTGTGGGTCTCTTTGGTGCTGTTGTGCATGGTAGCGTGAAGAACCTTACCGTACAAGGGAGAATCACATGCGACGCTAGTGCTTGTGGTATGTATGGTGCTATTGGCCGCGCATGGGATGCCAAGATCAGTAACATTCATTCCTCTTTGAAGATTATCCCCCAGCAAGGCAGCTATTTCGGTGTGGGAGGTATCGTTGGCTATGCTCACGACAACACTTTTGTCGATGATTGTTACTTTGATGGAATCATCTATTGCACGAACGGCCAACAGCCGTATGGTGGTCTTATCGGTTCGGCCTCTCAGGTACATATCAATAACTGTGCAAACTATGGCACCATGGACATGCAGGACAATACCGAAGCTATTGCCGGTGGTATCTGCGGCAGTATAGACAATGCAGAAAGTACGATGACAAACTGTCTCAATGTCGGAAGCCTGACACAGAATGGTGGATTTATTGGTTCGATGATTGGTCTTGTCTACAACATTTCTACCCAGAGTAATAACAACTACTGGCTGGAGGGAACCAGCGAAGTAGGTGCGCGAGGAGAAATGAGTGTGACCTGCGTACCTGCAGGAGAGATGGCCAGCGGTTCTGTTGCGTATGCCCTGAATGAAGGACAGGAAACCATGCATTGGTATCAGCGTATTGGAAGTGACAAGTATCCCATGTTGGATGAAGACCATGGTGTAGTATTGAAGACGGAGGAAGGCTATAAGAACGAAGGCATTAATCCCAATGGCATAGAGCCCGAATTAGTGGATGGTGTTTACCAGATAAAGAATGCCGAGAACCTGTTGTGGTTTGCCCTTGCAGTAAACTCCGGACAATTCAATATCAACGGTGCCCTCATCAAGGATGTCGATCTCTCACCCATAGAATCATGGACTCCTATCGGTATAAGTCCTGATTACAATGCATATTGGGGCACATTCGACGGACAGGGCCATACGGTCAGCAACCTGAACATTTCAGCGCATTTCGGTGACTGGGGTTGTGTAGGTCTCTTTGGTGCTGTCGTGCATGGAGGCGTGAAGAATCTAACCGTGCAGGGAAAACTCACATGTAACAGTGGCGCATGTGCCATGTATGGTGCTATTGGCCGCGCATGGGATGCAAAGCTCAGCAACATTCATTCCTCTTTGGAGATTGAGCCTCAAGAAGGCAGCTATTATGGTGTGGGAGGTGTCGTAGGCTATGCTCATGACAACACCTTCATAGATGACTGCGACTTTACGGGAACCATCCATTGCACGAATGGCCAACAGCGCTATGGCGGTCTTGTCGGCATGGCCTCTTTGGTACATATCAACAACTGTGCCAACTACGGTACCATGGACTTACATGACAACACAGACGCCCTTGTTGGTGGCATTTGCGGTAGTACAGACAATGCGGAATGTACGATGACAAACTGTCTCAATGCTGGAAATGTGACACAGAATGGTGGATTTATTGGTTCGATGATCGGTCTCATCTACAACATCTCAGCCGATTGCAAGAACAACTACTGGCTGGAGGGAACCAGCGAAGTAGGTGCGCGAGGAGAAGTGAATGTGACTTGTGTGACTGCAGCAGAGATGGCCAGCGGTGCTATAGCCTATGCCCTGAATGAAGGTCAGGAAGCCGCTCATTGGTATCAGACACTGGGTTCCGACCCATATCCTGTATTGGATGCCACACATGGCCTGGTTGAGAAAAGCGGCGATGACTACACCAATGGTATCGCTTCTGTCAAGACCGGAAATCAATCTGATGAAATATATGATCTCCAAGGCCGTCGTGTAACCAAGATGTCTAAGGGGCTCTACATCATGAATGGCAAGAAAATCTTGGTTAAGTAAAAAAATGGCGAAGTTAAAAAAACTTCTCATGAAATCCTGACATATGAGAGGAAACTGGGTACTGTGAAACCCAGTTTCCTTCCTCATTGTTAATTAAGGGTATATAGTCCTATGCGAAGATATCCTTTATAAACAAGAATGAATCAATCAACGGAAATAATGCGAAAATATATTCTCTCTTTCATTACTATACTGTTTGCAATTACTTCGTGTACAGAACAGGTAGACATGTCGCATCGCTATGTGTATCAAGACAACACTATAAGTGGGTATCTACAAAAGCATGAACAGTACAGCGAATATGTGAAATTATTGAAGATAATACCAATGAGTCCTATCAGCAAATCAACTGTATTCCAGCTCATGTCAGCACGCGGTAACTTCACATGTTTTGCTCCCACGAACGAAGCCATCCAGAATTATCTGGACTCCCTATGTGCTGATCCAAAGAATGACTTCATTACTGCTCCTTCCTGGGATGCATTCGAAGACAGTGTGAAACTCGACAGTATTCGGAAAGTGATTGTTTACAACAGCATCATTGACGGAGGTGACAATAAGGAAAATGTGTACGAAATCAGTTTCTTCCCGCAAACATCAAATGCAGAATTTCCCTTGGGCAATATGAACAACCGGAAACTGACTGTGACATGGTGCGACGACGTGCAGGGCACCATCAAGATAAACGGGCGCTATGAGATTGACGAGCGAAACCGCGACATCCCTGCCCTAAATGGCGTGATTCATTGTGTCCATCAGGTTGTGGCACCAGCAGACGCCACGTTGTCAGACTACCTACAGAGCGTCCTCGACGAGCAGACAGATGGCTATCTCGTGATGGCCAGGGCAATACAGGCCTGTGGTCTGTTGGACACGCTGATGATTGCACGTGACGAAGTATATGAAATGAAACATCTGACAGGAGAAATTAGCCAAGTCTATGACTCTTATACCCAATCTTTCTTTAACACACCTGAACATCGTCTGATTGGATATACCATCTTTGCTGAGACGGATGACTTTTGGCGCACGCAGGGTATAGAACCAACCGACCCGGATCTCTTGAAGAATCTAACCCAATGGATCTTGGACAAACATGAGTATTCGGAACTCGACAACCTTGTGGCAGACGAGAACTACAAAAAAGAGAGCAACCTGCTTTACCAATGGACGACCTACCATATTCTACCCATGAAGATATCAGCAGGAAAACTTTCCATCCACGAGAACGAGTTTGGCTACAGTTGGTCTGCGCCCTATAACCTCACCATTCCTGTGATGGACTATTATACCACTCTGGGCAAACGCCGTCTGATGAAACTCATCGAAACGAAGGTGAGCGGCGGCGTACGAATCAACCGCTTCCCCATCACCGACAACGCGCGCAGAGGTACAGGAATGGAAATTGCATGTGATCCGGAAAAGGAAGGTGTCCTCATAGAGAGAGAAAGCGAAAAAGTGGTGACTGAAAATATTAAGAATGGTTGTATCTACCCATTGAGCAGTCCCATCAGCTATAATGACGAGGTACGTAAGAACCTTTCCAGGGAAAGGATTCGCTTTGATGTCTCAAGTACCTATCCGGAACTCATCACCAATGATATCCGAAACCATGGTGCAGCATGTCCGGGACTGACTGTTGCAATGCCCAAGGAGACAGATTACCAGTATTTGGATGGGTTCTTCCAAGATGAACAGAACTGTACGGTCTATTGGAACTGTTATCATGCAAACTTCACTAACCTGAACGATGATGAGATAATATGTAACGGCCATTTCGACGTGACCGTGAAACTCCCTCCCGTTCCCCGTCTTACCACCTACGAAATCCGCTTCAAACTGCTTCCCACTTTCTTGCGTGGTATCGTACAGGTTTATTTCGGGACAGACAGAGAAAATCTGTATACGCCGGACATTCCGTTGGACATGACCCACTTCATAAGTGAATATGTCGGGTATGAGCCTGACACAGGGATTGATGAATATGATGCAGATGTGGATCGTGCGCTTCGCAATCAAGGTATTATGAAAGGCAGCAAGAGTGTCGTATGTTCCGATGGCCCTGAACGCTCTGCATATAATCGCGACCTGCGTCGGATCGTGGTCAGGGAACAGATGGATCCTGACAAGACCTACTATCTACGTTTCCGTTCCGTGTTGGAAGGTGAGATGAAACAGCTCCAATTAGACTATTTGGAATTCTGTCCCAAGGAAGTCTATGACAATCCCAACCAGCCAGAAGATATTTGGTAAAAGGACTAACAGGGTTCTTGTGGACAAGCCTTGTAACATCATTGGCTTTTAAAATATATTTTCCATATTCCTTTATCATTTTTATGCGATAAAAATGAGAAAAATTACTATTGCATTTGGAATTAGCCTCGGATACATGTGCATTCATAGCACGCTTGTCGCTGCACAGAATGTAAGGAATCTTGTTATCAACGAGATACAGACGGCAAATATTGATCAGTATATAGATCCCAGTTTTAACTATGGAGGATGGATTGAACTTTACAATCCTTCGTCCTCAAACATTGAGCTGAAGGGATGTTGGATAAGTGATGACTCAGAGAATCCGAAGAAGGCACACATCACTCAATCCACGATTATACCCGCTCATGGATTCAAAAATCTGTGGTTTGGACACTGCGATAAATATTATCCAAGTCAGATAGACCTGAAACTGGACACCGATGGAGGCTCATTATATTTGAGTGATGCGACTGGTAGCATCTTTATTAGCCAGGAATATCCTGCAGCAGTTTGCCGTGCAAGTTGGGCTCGAAAAACGGACGGAAACGAAGTATGGGGCTTTACCAACACTCCTACCCCCTCTGCATCTAACGGAAGTCAATCGTTCTGTGAATCACGTTTAGAATCACCTGATGTGGACGTGACAAGCACATATTTTAATGATACGTTTGCATTCTTTGTACCTATTCCCAAGGGTGCCTTGCTTAGATACACGACAAATGGAACAACACCTACGCTAACCAATGGAGAAACCAACAAATCGGGCGTATTCGTTATCAGCAACAACACAGTCCTTCGCCTCGCATTCTTTCAAGAAGGATTCCTGGGGAGTCCCATCATTACCCGCACATTTCTCAAAGCCGACAAATCTTATGGCCTACCCATCATTTCCATCGTCACTGCACCCACTAACTTATATAGCAATGATATCGGTATTTTTACACAAGGAACTAACGGACGGCCAGGAAGGGGACAACGGGAAAAATGCAACTGGAACATGGACTGGGATCGTCCCATCAATTTTGAAATTATCACAGAGGATGGCATTTCCGTATTGAACCAGGAAGCGGAAATGTACCGTTGTGGAGGATGGAGCCGCTCGTGGGTTCCATATCCCTACAAGGTACATGCAGCCAAGCAGTATGAGGGAAAAAACATCTTTGACTATCCAGTTTTCCCCGACAAGCCCTACAATCGATACAAAACCTTACAGATGCGTAACGGAACAGTCCTGACGCAAGGTAGAGTTAAGGATGAATTCCTTCAGAAATTGATTCTGTCGAGTGGGCTGAATATCGATGCACAAGAATACCAACCAGTACTCCAATACATCAACGGAGTGTATCATGGCGTGATTAATGTACGTGAACCGAGCAACAAGCAGTATGTGTATTCCAACTATGGTTTGGATGAAGAGGAAATCGACTTGTACGAGATAGACTCCGACTCCGGATATGTCCAGAAATGCGGTACACGTGATGCTTTTGTACATTGGTACGAATTGAGCCAGAGAGCAGATGATGAGGAAATATATAAAGAGATAGAGGGCCTTGTGGACATTGACGAATATTGCAACTATATGGCCGTTGAGTTCTATCTGGGCAATACGGACTGGCCGCAAAACAACGTGAAAGCATGGCGGCCTCGATCAGAGGATGGAAAGTTCCGCTATATTCTATTCGATTTAGACTATAGTTTCGCGTCTTTTAACACTTTCCTTGCATTTGAAGGTCACCGAATAAGCACATTCAGTGAACTTTTCGGAGAAGACAGGGATAGGATTACTCAAGAGATTGAAGCAGTAACCATTTTCGTAAATATGCTGAAAAACGAGAAATTCCGCAAGCATTTCATCGATGCGTTCTGTTTGGTGGCAGGTTCTGTATTTGAGCCATCTCGTTGCGAGAAGCTGATAGACGAGATGCTTACACGTGTATATCCTATGCAGATTCTGAAAGAGGAAGTATATGGGAAAAACATCTCTCCAGTAGAGGAAGCTAACGAAGTATTGACCCAACTGAAGAGTCGCGCTTCAGGGATGTACGATGCTTTTGAAAAATACGCCCGGTTTAATATCAATACAGAAGATGCCCAATCTGTTGTCATCAACAGTAATATTGAAGACGCACGTCTAAGAATCAATGACCAATCTATTCCCACTGGGTTTTTCGACGGTAAACTCTATCGCCCCATCTTGTTAACCGCAGAGTCTCCTCCAACTTGTCACTTCGAAGGATGGTTTAATGAGAAGGATGTCTGTCTTGATACCAATTCGAAGTTGCTGCTGCCTGAGGGTGAAAGAAAAATCACAGCACGTTTCGGCCCAAATGATGAGTTCTTGTCAAATCACAGTCCTATTGTCGTAAACGAAGTGAGTGCAAGCAATAGCATCTATGTAAATGACTATGCCAAAAAGAGTGACTGGATAGAATTGTACAACTGTACGTCAGAGAACATTGATTTGAAAGGTATGTATCTTTCAGATGAATTAGACCAGCCCAACAAATACGAGATTTCGGATGAAGGAACGGGAGTGAGTACTATCATACCGGCTCACGGGTACAAGGTGATATGGTGTGACAAGAAAGGACCAAAGTGTCAACTTCACGCCCCCTTCAAGCTGGCGAATGAAGAAAATGCCATAATCATGCTCTCTTCCTCTGACATGGCTTGGTCTGACACATTGACATATACTATTCACGATGGTATGCGTACAATGGGACGATATCCCGATGGGGCCGATGACATATATTTAATGACACGACCTACGATAGATTGTTCCAATCAGTTGAGCATGTATTCTTCCCCCAAGAAGATGCTCCCATCGTTCTCTTCATCCATGCCGCAGATTGCGCATGATAATGGCTTAAGCGTATCCGCAAACAACGATTACATATCAATCAAGAGCGAGGAATCTGAACAAGTTATTCTTTCTATATATACGGAAAATGGCACTCTTGAGGAGAAAAGTCAAATATATTTGGAGAACAAGCGTGCCGACTATCCTATTTCCCTATCGGGGAAGGGACTCTACATTGTTAAAGTGGAAGACTCCCAAAACAATTGTTGTACCATTAAAACAATTAAAAGATGAATCAGGTAATAAAAGTACTATTGTTCATCTTTGCCATGTCCTTTCTGGAAGTGGAGAGAGTCTGTGCTGCCGACTCTGCGCCTAAGTTATTAGATGGTGTCTATCAAATAAAGACAGCGGATGAACTTCTCTGGTTTGCCCATCAGGTCAGTGTAAAGGGGAACGCCTTCATAAATTGCATCCTACTCAATGACATAGATGTTAGTGGGAAAGAGTGGATTCCTATCGGAAATACGCCTGAAAAGAACTCCTTCTGGGGTGTGTTTGATGGCGGCGGCCATACCGTAAGCGGTCTGCAAATTAAATCATCATTGGTGGAGAATTGGCAATATGCAGGCATGTTCAATTCTGCAACACATTGTACAATTAAGAATCTAACAGTAAAGGGATGCATAAACTGTAATACTTCGGGAGCATCATGTATGGCAGGTCTCATTGCCCGTGCCTGGGATGCAAAAGTAGTGAATGTACACTCTTTTATAGATATCATAGTTTCAGGCAGCTTCTTTGGAGTTGGCGGATTGGCTGGCTATTCACATGATTCTTCCACGTTCGATGATTGCAGCTTCCATGGCGTTATCACATGCAATACCAGTGATTATTATGGAGGTATCGTAGGAACTTCGGGAGAAGCCGCCATAAGGAACTGTGCCAACTATGGAAAATTCGTATTAGCAAACAATGGCGCTTGTACTGGCGGTATTATCGGGTTGGCCGATAATGCAAACCTTTTGGTAACAAACGCACTGAGTATCGTAGAATTTGACGGAGAAGGAAAACGCCAGGCCCTCATCGGTCATATACAGGCAATGTCCTTCCTGAAAAGCAGGAACAATTACTTTCTCCCAAGGATTGCAGGTTTATCAGCCTCTGACAACACCTCCTTCAATGCAACAATTGTATCTGTGGATGATTTGGCATCTGGAAAAGTCACTTATTGCCTCAATCAAGGACAGGCGGATTATCATTGGTATCAGACGTTGGGAGTGGATCCATACCCCGTATTGGATTCGAAGCGAGCTGTGGTACAACAGTTGAATGGGAAGTACATTAATACTAACGGGGCTGAATTCTGCGAGATCTTATTGGCTCAGGAACTGGCCTATTGTGACACTGTGAAAGCTCAACAATCTCTGATTGATGTGTATAGAAAGGCTCTTTGCTATCATTCAGACACTAACGATCCCATGGCGTTTATAGACTTATTCAACAGCCTGCAGGACCTTCGAGTGCAGATTCAACATTCAGCCGAAGTGTACAGATCCTATGATTCGTATATTAATGAGTGTCGGCAGAAGATGACAACTATCACATCTAGCAACGATGATATGTCCCGTATTCTGGTCTTATACCTGAACTCTTATGTGGAGCCTGGGGAAAAATTTACCAAAGGAAGTTCTTTGTATATTATCCAAAATCACCTATTGGGTGAGACCCTGCTCAAAAGAGAACTTGAATGGGTGTCCAACATGTTGTATGTCATTCAGAATTCGAAATACTCTCATAGACAAGACGTCACTCACCTCCTCATAAATGCTAATTTTTCCAACAAGTTCTTTGGCTGGCAAAATGTCGGGTGTGAATATCACTGGTCACCGGAAACGGAAATGGTCTCAGTGAATGGTATCTCCGATTCCCTCAATGTTTACCAAGTCCTCACTGGCTTGCCAAATGGAATATATGAATTCAGCATAAATGGTTATTATGGAAGCCATAACACAAGTGCTGTATCCGGTGTGAATCACATCGCCCAACTTTATGCCAATGACATGATTAACTATCTTCGCACAAAGGATGACATTTCTGAATTCGGGACTGAAAACACGATCTTAACGAAAGTGACTAACGGAATCCTGTTTGTGGGGGTAAAGGTTCCAAAAACAGAATCCACCTCTGGTTCCATTTGTTTTTCCAACTCTCACCTCTATTACTATGGGACGCTGGAGAATGCGGATGCAGCACTTCAGGATGTGATAAAGAATCAAGTCGAACAAGCTAGTTCAATTCTGAATACCGAATACCCTGGAATGGAAGGCGACTACATCAATCTTCCCAATTTTTCCCAGTCCTTGAAAGATGCTCTTCGTCAACTCATGGACAAGGCTTCTTCTGTTGAATCAAGTCAGGACAAATTCGATCTCATACAGAATATATCTTCTGTTTTCGAACAGATACGATACTGTCAGGATGCCTATCTCGGATTGATTGACCAACTCGCCTCACTGAAGGATCGTGTAGAAAATGTCATGCAATCGTTGCTTACTGAAGAACAACAACAAGAATTCGACAACCTACGAAAAGAGATAGAAAATGGATACCGGAAAGGGCTCTATTCAGCAGAGGAGGCACGTGATTACAAAGGCTTGAAGTCTCTTTCGTTTCTTACAAGCGTGGAAAGCAAAGAGCCGAAACAATTGAATGGATTCTACCAGATAGAAGAGCCGGGCCATTTGCTATGGTTTGCAAATGCCGTTAATGATGGGAATAGTGCCATTAAAGCACAATTGACAAACGACATCAATATTATTGGCATCCTCAAATGGAACCCCATAGGTGTTGCTCCCGATAAGAATTCATTTTGGGGGTCCTTTGACGGACAAAATCATACAATAAGCGGCTTCCTTTTTTCCAGGGAACTTGGAGATTGGGGAATGGGAGGACTCTTTGGGAGTGTTACCCACGGTACTGTAAAAAATTTGACCATAAAAGGAAAAATGATTTGTCAGGGCGGTGCAAATTCAATGTTTGGCGCCATTGCTCGCGCATGGGGAACCACCTTACAGAACATCCATGTGGAAATGGAGATTGAGACAAAAGGCACCGGATACTATGGTGTGGGAGGCCTTACAGGATATGCTCATGACAACACGATTATTCAAGACTGTTCCTTCTCAGGTTACATCCAATGTAACTCTACCGATTGCTATGGAGGTATTGCAGGAAGATGTACAATCTCTACATCAATGAACAATTGTGCAAATTACGGACATATCTACAACAATATGAATGGGGGCTATATCGGAGGCGTTATCGGGTTGATGGATGACACGAAATCATCCATGTCATATTGCCTGAATGTCGGAGAAATGCATGGCAACACTCCCGCACTTATTGGCTATCTTGTGGCTGCAGACATGGATATGTCTATCAACAATTATTGGTATGGTTCCAATGCTTCCCGACCATTTGGCAATAATAAACAATTAGACAAGACTTATCTGGTAGGACTTCCCGAACTAGCATCTGGAGAAGTGGCTTATGAGATGAACGAATCGCAAGACCAAATGCATTGGTATCAGACATTGGGAACAGACTTATATCCCCTGTTAGACTCTTCGCATGGTATTGTACAGAAAGAATGGAACGGATACATTAACACAGGCATTAATAGTCTATCCGATCAAAAGATCAGCAGAAGAGGTATCTACTACGATTTGAATGGAAGGGTTGTAAAAAAGCCTTCGGGAGGAATCTACATCTCTGATGGAAAGAAGTTCCTACAGCTCCACCATTAATAACGTCAAACAAGATGCAATAGGATGCTTTTATTGTTTATTCGCATAATTCCCGAAAATTTATTTTCACTTATATTCAAATTACTAAATTCGCACGGTCTGTGGACGTATTGTAAGTCTTAAAGAGGCAATACGGTTGAAAATGGAAGGAATACTGATATGATAAAGAAATCTGGTGTACTTAGGTGGAGGTTTTACGCTTTGCATTGCAAATTCCTGTTGACTTTATGCTTTCTTTCTTTTGCTAATCAAAGTGCATATCCCCTCGAGAAAATCGGAAATGAATATATCATTTCTACAGCTGTGGATCTGGAAACCTTTGCGGCCATGGTGTATAATGGAGATTCAGCCATCAGTTGCGTTCTCGTGAATGACATAACTTACATCAACCATTCATCCAACATCGGAAATTTCTTTGCAAACAAACCGTTTTGTGGCACGTTCGACGGAGCTGGGCATACAATGACTATACAGATTTCCTTACTTGGGAATGAGATATCCCTCTGTCAGTATCTAGCTCATGGGGGTACCATCAAGAATCTGAACCTGAAAGGGACGCTCTCTACTTGCGGATATTCTTCCGCATCACTTGTAGGACACATGGAAGATGGTATTGTTTCAAACTGTATGGTGTCAGTGGACATTTCATCCGACAGACCCGGCGACATGAGCTATGGGGGTCTTGTTGGAACCACTCATGGAAATTGCCTGATAAGGAACTGCATGTACCAGGGTTCCTTTACAAATCCTCGTGGATGTAATGTAGCTGGACTTGTTGGAAGAGTGTGTGCCCCTGGAACTGTCATCGAGGATTGTATGTCGATATGTGATTTTCAAGTACACCCATCCGACGAAGTATCCAATGCGGTTTTAATTACAGACTCCATGGATTGGGTAACTTTGAGAAACGTAAGCTATCGTGGAATATGTACGTTGAATCATCCCGAACTCCATGAGATTCCTTCTGATGGAAGACTGGATGATTGCGTATATGAAATGTGGGGTAAACGTATAGCTATGCAGGAACGTGAGATTGTAGAGTCAGATCTTCGGGCAAAACAAAAAATGATAGATGAAGAAGACAAGGTTGAGAACATTTTCACCTATTTCATCACAGAATCTGTTATCATGGCCATTCTAATAATCATATGTGTCATATACTATCAGCAAAACAAACTCCATAAGGTGGAACTCCTCAATCTGAAGACAAATATGGCTCAGCAGGAAATTATCTGGGAAAATAAAGTGCATGAACTTCAGAAAGCGTTGAAGCCGGATTCTTCAGAAGAAGAACAAGCCAAGAACGCTATCGAGGCTCTATTTCAAAAACTGGTTCGGATTATGGAAGAACAGGAACTCTACAAAGACCCTGATCTGGATGAAACGAAAATAGCTAGGGCACTATGCACCAACAACAACCAAATCTCCAAATGTGTTAATATGGTATCAGGAAAAAGCCTCAAGTTCTGGTTGGCAACATATCGCATAAAACATGCAACTGCTCTTATTCGAGAAATGGAGAAGAATGGAACGTTTGGCATCAACACGGTAATCGAGCAGTCGGGATATTCCTCACGATCTACTTTCTATCGTCAGTTTAAGAAGGTTACAGGGATTACCCCATACCAAATAAAATACCACGAATCTCCATTGGATATCGAGTAATCTCATTTTTCACCAACAATTCCCATAAATCATCATATTCCTAATGATTATTTTTTCTGTCTCATATTCAAAAAAACCGAGTGAGACTCTTTGTGTAGATAACTAAATTATCATAATTTTGCAACAGAAACAGTGCATTTCGCACATATAAGAATAAGTCGCAAATACATTAATATATAAAAGAGAAAAACAATGAGCAAAAAAGAAAAATGTTCAGGGCGCAGACAGTTTCTATGCAACTTCTGCACGCTTTCTGGAGCCGCCATCGTAGCTCCCCAGTTAGTATCATGTGGCAATATCGCCAAGGAAAAAAGTGACCTGCCAAAGGTGAAGGTCATCTTTGCCTTGTTGGATGACGTACAGGTGAAGCCAGATTGGCCAAACATCGGCTACGACATGCGTCCTGAGATGAAGGTTGTGATGGATGCACTGAATGCAAACATTCAAGACGTGGAATTTGTCTCGGCCAAGGTGGCAGTTACCGAAGAGGCAACAACCCTCGTCACAGAAGATAACGCCAAGGGTGACATCGCCGGCTATATAGTCATGCAAATGAACATCGGGGTGGATGTGATTGATACCGTACTGGACAACACGGAGAAGCCTGTCCTTTACACCCTGATGCCATATGGAGGTGATGGGATGTGGGTGCAGCGGGTGGCCCGACACATCCGTGCAGGACGGAAAAACTTTGAGTTCATGGCCGCTGTGGATTTCCAACATGTGGTGAAGGTGGCTTCCGCATTCTCCAAGCTGAACGGAGGTGGTACGAAGGAAGTGATTCAAGCGGCCCGCGATATCCGACTGCAGTTGACTCCCACTGCATGCAAGGCCCAGAAACGAGAGGATAAGTTTACCCTTCTCTCGCCCGAAGAGACACTGAAGAAGATGAACGGGATGAAGATACTTTCGGTCGAAAACGTATTCCCCGAAGACTATGTGAAAAAAGCGAAGGACACTTTCGGTGTGGACATCATCGCGGTGCCGATGGATGAAATAAACGAAGAAACGGGCAAGGTGGACACCGCAAAGGCACGTCAATTGTCCGAAGCTTGGGCAAAAGGTGCCGACAGCATCAAGGATGTCACAGACGAAATTCTCTTCGATGCAGCACGGCTCTACTACGCTATGAAGGGACTTTTGGCAAAGCACAGCGCGCAGGCTATCACCATCAATTGTCTAGCTGGGGTATATACCAAGAAACTTTGTGCCTATCCTTGTCTCGGTTTCATGCAGTTGCAGGACGAAGGTCTGTTGGGCATCTGTGAGAATGATGTGGATTCCACCCTCACCATGCTGGCGTTCAATGTCATGACCGGCCGAATGGGATATGTGTCTGACCCAGTTCTGGATGCTCCTAACCGTTCCATCATCTATACCCATTGCGTGTCTACACGCAAACTATTAGGACAGGATGGTCCGGAACTCCCATACGAGATAATGTCCCATTCCGAAGACCGCGACGGAGCCTCTGTACGCGCGACAGTGCCCATCGGTTATCCCATCACCACGCTGAAATTCAATGTGACACTTGGCATCATGGCTGTTCATACCGGAACAGTGACGGGCAACTCCCGTGATGATCGTGCATGTAGGACGAAGATCATAGCCGAGGTGGACGGCGACTACGAGAAGATCTATCAGCAGTGGGACCAGTTTATCTGGCATCGTGTCAGTTTCTTTGGCGATTTTGGAAAAGAAGCTGCTGCCTTTGCCGAGAAGATTGGCTTCGAAGTTCGTTGGGAATGCTGATCCGACAATCAAACTTAATAATGTTTGATGCTGGGAGTGGGTCGCATTATAGTACATGATACAATGTTTAGGTGGATTCTATTAATTATTGGAAAGTCCAGGAACTGAAAGAAAGACAGAAAGATACGAAATAAAAAGGCCAAGAGCGGCCGGAATATAACCCACGATAACAAAAAAAACGAATTCACAGAAAATGCAATAAGTATATTGAACATGTTGACAAGAAGAGACTTTCTTAAAGTGTCCGCAACAGGTGGAACCCTCGTGGCGGTTGGTATGCCCGGCAAGGCATGGGCTGGTGTACAGCCAATGTTGCCGAAAGAAAATGAGATTTTTGAGAAAAGCAGGCAGATACCTGTCCACACGGATGTAGATATCGTTGTCGTAGGCGGTAGTTCACGTGCTGTCGCAGCAGCTGCTGCAGCTGCTGCCAACGGATCGAGAGTTTTCCTCGTGGCCGGCCTCCCGTACCTTGGTGACGACATCTGCGGATCGATGCTCTACGAACAGGTGGAAGGTGAAAAACTCCTCACAGACCTTTCGGAACGACTTTACCCATGGGGAGCCTATCCCACCCCAGCGCATGTGAAGAAGACTCTTCAGGACACTCTAATCGACAACGGAGTGGATTTCATACATAGTAGTTATCCGACCAACGTATTGAAGGATTCCTCGGGCGCTGTATGCGGTGTCGTCATTGTCAACCGTTCTGGCCGCCAGGCAATCCGCGCAAAGGCAGTGATAGATGCCACCCATGACGCCGCAGTCGCAAGAATGGCTGGTGCCAAGTTTTCTGATTTCGTCCCTGGAAAGCGTGAGTTCTCATTTTCAGTCGTCGGTAATTCACCCAAGTCTGGTGGTAGTATCGTCAGATCAGAGCCTCTTCCTATCCCAGTGGATTGGAATGGCAAAAAATATCCTATTACTCGCTATACCATTGAGAAGGAAGTCAAGGATTTCTGCTACGATTCTTTGATGGAAGCCGAACAGAAAGCCCGTTCGCTGGTTTGGGATCCAGATCAAGTGGACAGTTCAGATCTCCTTTGGTACATCCCTTCGCAGAAGGTGCTGTGCGAGCAGAGTTTTACGGGAGATATCACTTCATTGAGGCTCTTTCCCGAGAAAGCCATGAAACCTAAGGATGTCGATGGCATTTATGTTCTCGGTCCTTGCGCTGACATGTCCCGTGAAGATGCCAACAAGCTAATGCGACCTGCGGCCGCTCTTGTCTTGGGCGAAATGCTTGGTTGCAGAGTCAGCAATTATATAGCCAATCTTTCCGAACCCGTCGGCACAAAAGTCTCCATATTCGGCAGCAATCCTTCGAATCTCGGCTATGTGGGTGAGATATTGTCTCCCCTCCGTCATAAGGACAACCAGGAATGGGTGGATTGTGCAGCTGGTTCCCTTCCAGTACTCGGCAGTTATGATGTCGTCATACTCGGAGGCGGAACAGCAGGAGCTACAGCAGGCATTTCTGCGGCGAAGCAAGGCGCCAAGACCCTTATGCTTGAATATCTACATGGCCTCGGCGGCATCGCCACCTTGGGACTTATGGGTGAGTATTACGACGGATTCCGCGAGGGTTATACAAAGATTGTTGACGCGGGTGTCCGGGCCATGGCTCCCGCTGACCATCCCCGCCAGACCACAGAAGACTGGCATTTCGTCACGGATTGGAAGATGGAGTATTACAGAAAGGAATATCTGCAGGCAGGAGGAAAGCTTTGGTTTGGTACTCTCGGCTGCGGTGCGGTTGTGGAAAACGGCACGGTCAAGGGCGTGGTCATCACGACTCCGTTTGGCCGTGGCGTCGTGCTCTCAAAGGTTCTGATCGACTCGACGGGCAGCGCCGACATAGCAATTGCGGCAGGAGCCAACTTCAATTATAGCGGAGCAAAAACCTTCGCTTTTCAGGGAGCGGCAGCAGGTCGCAACAACCCCCTTGATTATTATACGAACAATGACTGGCTCTTCATCGATGACACAGACATTCTCGATGTCACCCGTGCCTTCGTTGCCCAAAAGGAAAAGTTCCACAAGGAATACGATTCAATCAAGATTCCTCAGACGCGCGAAAGGCGTCGCGTTGTGGGTGACTATTTTATCAGTGTGTACGATGTGCTCAACCACAGGCACTATCCAGATACGATATCGTTTCACCGGAGTTCTTTCGACACTCACGGATATATCACCGACCCATATTTTCTCCTATCGCCTCCTATGGGCCGTAATATTCAATACGACGCAGACGTTCCTCTAAGATGTCTGCTTCCTAAAGGTCTGGAGGGAATCCTTACTACAGGACTCGGCGCAAGCGCCCACCGCGACGCCATGCCCGTCATCAGGATGCAGCCTTGTCTCCAGAACCAGGGTTATGCGGTAGGCTATTTATCAGCGATGGCAGTGCGTGAAGGTATCGCCCTTCGTAAGGTAAATATTAAAAAAGTCCAGCGTCATCTAGTATCCATAGGCAACCTGCCCGAACGGGTGCTGACCGACAAAGAATTTAAGGGTTTTACTTCCAAAGAAATGAAGGCCGCAGCAGCTACCGTCGGAAACCAGTATAAGGGACTTGAAATTCTCCTAACCGACACTGTAGAATGCAAACGACTGATGATACAAAAGATGGGAGAAAGTCCTAACGCAGAAGAGAAGGTCGTTTATGCGAGCATTCTATGCATGCTCGGCGATGCCACCTATACCTCTGTGCTCAAAGAGGCAGTTGCAGGTTTCAAGTCATGGGACAAGGGCTGGCACTATACTGGCATGGCCCAATATGGCATGTGTGTAAGCCGTCTCGATGCCCTTATCATTTCTCTTGGCCGTACAAGAGATGCCTCAGCCCTTCCCGTCATACTAGAAAAGGCCAAACAACTCTATCCTGAGGACTATTTCTCTCATTTCAGAGCCATCTCCATGGCATGCGAGGAAATTGGTTCTTCAGAGGCTGTCGCAACTCTGGCATACCTCCTCAGGATGCCTGGTATGCGCCATCACTGTGTGGATTCTCTTGCAAAAGCCCGCTCGATGATTGTACCAAGCATTATCGACACCTCCTTCCGAAACAAGGCGCTCAAAGAGATCCATCTTGCGCGTGCACTTTATAAGTGTGGAGACAAAGACGGACTTGGCAAGGCTACACTCCTCGAGTATTCTAACTGTATGCAGGGACATTACTCCCGATGCGCTTCCGAACTTCTGGAACTGATGTAAGGTTCTATTAATAAGAATTGAGTATGTCTTTATATGAATAAAAATCAGGGTGTAGGACTGAAAATAATCTTCATATTGATTATCACCAGCATGAGTTTGCCAGATATGGCGCAGGAAAAGTTCATGAGAATTGCGTTCAAAAACGGTACCGCCTCTTCCTATCAATTAGATGCCATCGATTCGCTATGTATTGAAACCGGAAATCAGTCCACATCAGACGAACAATGGACAGGCTCGTCACTTCCTGCCATGTTCAGTAATGGGTATATAGGTGGGGAGAAAGCCACACAGAAACGCATTCGAGTTGCGACGAAAGGTTTGGCTAATCCAGAACGTGGATTCCGATTTGAAATGGTGGTAGGTCAAGAAATAGAAGGTGCTACGGAAAGTTGTTGGCCATTCAACGACTATCGTGATGACGGTGTAGTCATAACTCAAGCATACTGCTACTTGAAAGACTATTGGAACCGTCAAATTTCGCAGTCGAAATTGGATGCTCTGCAGGCAAGTTTCGACCATGCCAGACGTGAAGGCGTAAAGTTTATTCTCAGGTTTGCCTACCAAGACGATTACAATCAGACAGCATGTCCGTCGTTAGCCAGAATCATTATGCATATCAGGCAACTTGAGGATATTATTAGAAAAAACATAGATGTCATATACACACTACAGATTGGTTGGATAGGCATGTGGGGCGAATTCCACAGCGATCCGTTAAAACTCGATCAAGATCCCTATGCAATAGCCTCCGTTGTAAAAGCAACATTGAAAATATTACCCGAAAACCGTTCCACTATGATGCGGTGCATGCGATATCGCACAAAGGCTAAAGACAACAAAGCGGAGATTGACTTGAACCGTGTAGGATTCTTCAACGACGGAACACTGGCAGGTACGACAGATGGAGGTACATTCAGTCTTGCATACGATGGTGATCCGGAATTTGATATGGTGACGAAAGAAAGCGCCCATATTCCCATAGAAGGTGAACTTTTTTGGAACTCGAACATCGATCTGCTCAGCGCCAACGCTTTGACGGCCATCACCCGGTTCATTAAGCATCATTATTCAACCTTCAGCATCGTACATTCCAACAGTGAATTGGACTGGACACCCGTTTATGGTTCTATTGATGCATGGAAGAACACTCCCTTCACGGCTGGTTTACTCAAGGCCCAAGGCTTGCCTTGTGACGAGAAATACTTTGTTCGGAACCCTGTTCCCAGTGCATACGAATACATTCGGGACCACTTCGGTTATCGTTTGGAGGCAGTTAGCACCCAAGGGGAGTTTGTAGGCAAAGAATACAATGGCAAAATCATAGTTCGCAATGTTGGTTTTTCCCGACCGGTGAATCCACGACCCACATATCTTGTACTATATAATGATGAAGGGATTGCATACGAATTCCCAACAGGAATAGACGCACAATTCTTTGAACCATGGAAAGAAGTGGAGGTAGCATTGGTTGGACGTCTTCCTGATAATGCGCCCAATGGCATCTACCACGCTGCTCTTTGGCTTCCCGACGAAGAAGAAACCATTAGGTATCGTCCCGAATATGCTATAACTATAGCCGAAGGAACCCAATGCGAAATTTTGGACGGACGTGTTCTCAACAGGGTGAAATAAGAAGTCCAAAATTTAATGGAAACATCTTGGAATTAGCTAAGCATCCTGAATTGAAAATCATCGTGGAAGTTGTTCACCTAAGCGAAAGCTTCGTAGTGGAAAGTATTGCAGACGCTTACGGACATGAGTTAACAGATGGCGTAAATCGACTGAATTGCCTATAAACTCATATTGAGATAATCCCCCGAAATAACGGGGGATTTTTTTGAGCGAATTTCCATAAAATCACAGGAAGAATTGTTTCGCAAAACAGTGGGATGCGAAAAACAACGAAATAATGACTGGCTATCTTATGAACACAAGTGTTGAATCGATTATAGATGAGAGTATGAAGTCAAATTGCTCCATTATCGGAAAAATTCATCCAAAAGGTATGAGTTTCTTGGATTTAATTGCTATCTTTGCCATGTCATTTCAGAGTTTTGCTTATTTTTATTCGCGACACAAAGATATGTGTAATTTCTGACATGGCAAAATTCTGAGCTGCTCGGCTTTTCTGCGTGCTATGCAAGACTGCTTTAGCCCAATTAACTTTAGCGAATAACTATATATTGCTCAGATACTTAAAAAGAATAACTAATAGTATTAAGGAATTAATATACTACAAAATAACAAATATGAAAAAATATTATTTATTCGTATTTTCTGTGTGTTGCACATTTATGTCCTACGCACGTGAATTGCATGTTACCCCACAAGGATGTGATGCATCGGAGGGAGGTATCGACACACCTCTGCGTACTATCAATCGTGCGGCACAACTCGCCCTACCAGGTGATACCGTGACTGTACATGCTGGTACTTATCGCGAATGGGTGAATCCTCTACACGGAGGCTGGGATGCCCAAAGACGTATCCTGTATCGTGCAGCCGAAGGGGAAAAGGTGGAGCTCAAGGGCTCTGAGATTGTGCAGAACTGGAAGAAGGAGAAAGATGGGATATGGAAAGCAGTCGTTCCCAACTCTTTCTTTGGAGAGAGTAATCCGTTCGTCACACCAATAGAGGGTGACTGGTTTGATAACCAAGGATGGGTGCAACATACGGCCGAGGTCTATCTGAATGATGTGTCACTCTATGAAAGACCAAATCGTGAATCAGTCGTAAATGACACCATTCGTAGTCGTCGTGACCCAGAAGGCTCACGCCTGCTATGGTATGCCGAAGTAGATGGAGAAAACACAACTATCTATGCCCGTTTTGGAGAGGCTGACCCGAGGAAGGAACTCATTGAAGTGACTGTACGTCCCACTTGTTTCTATCCCACTCGAGAAGGTATCAATTATCTGACAATACGAGGATTTTATATCAGTCAGGCAGCTACACAATGGGGCGCTCCTACAGCAGAGCAGGTAGGTATGGTAGGTGCCCATTGGTGCAAGGGATGGATAATCGAGGATAATCACATCCGCAATTCGCGTTGTAATGGTATCACTCTGGGAAAACAATGTAGCACGGGACACAATTTATGGAGCCAACGCAGATACGATGGTGCTACAGAATATATTGAGGTGACGCTAAATGCAGTACGTAAGGGTTGGAACAAAGATAACGTGGGTTCGCATATTGTGCGTCGCAATGAAATCAGTTTCTGTGAACAAACTGGAATGTGCGGTAGTATGGGAGCCTCTTTCTCGGAAATTTACGACAATCATATCCACGATATCTGGGTGAAGCGTCAGTTTATAGGAGCGGAAATTGCTGGTATCAAATTTCATGCAGCAGTAGATGCCTATATCCACAACAACTGGATTCACAACAGTCAATTGGGTATCTGGATGGATTGGATGGCGCAAGGTTCGCGCGTTTCCTCCAATCTCTTATATGATAACACGTGGATGGATATTCTCTACGAGGTAGATCATGGTCCTTTCGTGTGCGACAACAATGTCATGCTATCCGGTATGGCCATTTGGGATTCTTCGAATGGAGGAGCCTTCATTCACAATCTCATCAAGGGTAAAATACATACACAGAATGAAACACGTTATACACCCTATATGTTGAATCATAGTACGGAGGTGAAAGGCGTGTATGGTTTCAAGGTCGGAGATACCCGATACATGAACAACATCCTATGTATCTACGAGGGTGATGAATATGGCCTTTCTTCCTACGAAGGAAAAACGGATGCGTGGGATAATATCGTGGAGGACAATACGGAATGCCACGAGCCAAAAATTGAACTTGAAGAGAGGGAGGATGGCGTGTACCTGAAATTATCTATTGACGAAACCCTTGCAAAAGGCAAACTGGTGGATGGCGAGCGATTAGGCATTGTACGCCTAAGCAACTACGCTTACGAGAATCCAGATGGTTCTCCCATCCTTGTTGATAAGGATTATTTCGGGCAGGAACGTTCAAAGGATACCCCTCTGTGCGGTCCTTTCGAAGAGATCTCATCACAACCTATCCGCCTGTGGAGAAAATTATAAATAGGATAGAAACAATAAATGTCAAGAAGTACGCAGCATTCAACACCGTACAGATTGAAGAATACGTGATTAGTCAGAAACAATAAACACATTTTATACACATGATTCAGTTGAAGAAAATCGTATTGGGACTGGCATGCTTAGCCACATCCCTGTCGGGAATGTCACAAACCGACAATCCAAACACCAAGTGGCATTGGAATGAAGGTACCATCGTAGTAGAGTGTCCCCAGCGTCCTGCTGGACAGCAGAATGTGCTTGGACTCACAGCTCCCAAA
>DCHV01000094.1 GCA_002314945.1 Prevotellaceae bacterium UBA1743 | reverse complement strand
GTCAAAGATAGATTGCGATTTTCCAGAAGCATAAGGCTATAGTTCTCATCAATGACAGTACCAGGAAGAGTGAGTACGACTTCTGTTGCTGTTGACTTATCGTAGTCGGGCATTGGTAGGTAGCGTTCCTTCTGACTTACGAACAATTAGATCGTATCTTGATTTGTGCTCTTTAGGCTAATTTTTCATACTCAAACCAAGTATGAGAGTTAAATAACCTCAAATAGTATCACTTCCCGTATCAAAACGTCGCTGTTTTCCCATTGTTTTCCCAGAAAGAAAAATCAGCAACTTACTTTTGTTGTAAATTGCTGATTATCAGTGTGGACCAGTTAGGGCTTGAACCTAAGACCTCCAGATTATGAGTCTGTTGCTCTAACCAACTGAGCTACAAGTCCGATGAATTCGTGTATGTCACGGATTTCGGCTGCAAAGGTAGAGGTTTCTGCTGAAATTTGCAAATGAATAGTTGGAAAATTTGGCTCTGAGGGGATAATTGGGTAATTTTGCATATTGAAAATGAAAGGGTACGTTGCAAGTATAGGTTTTTTTGACGGGGTGCATTTGGGACACCAGTTTCTGATTCGTCAAGTGAGGGAGGTGGCTATGTTGCATGGTATCTCTTCGATGCTCATCACCTTCGACTCTCACCCTCGCAATGTGGTATGTCCCACGTGTGTGCCGCAACCGCTGAATACGTTGGAGGAGAAATTAGCCTTACTCCGTAGTACGGGTGTGGATAGAGTGGAAATTCTGCCATTCACCGACGAACTGAGCCGGATGACGGCATATCAGTTTATGCGTGACGTGCTGATGGAAAAGTTTGACGTACGTTATCTGATTGTCGGTTACAACCACCATTTCGGTCATGACGAGGCTTCATACGAGGATTATGCACGTTGGGGGAAAGAGTTGGGAATTGACGTAATTCAAGCTGTGGTTTTGGAGGGGGAGAAAGTAAGCAGTAGCATTATCCGTAAGTCCATCAGTGAGGGAGAGATGGAGAGGGTGGAGTCTATGTTGGGTTATGCTTACTCTCTATCGGGAAAGGTGGTGGAAGGACGGAGAGTGGGGCGTACGATGGGATTTCCTACAGCAAACGTGCAGATGACGGAACGAAAGTTACTTCCTCCCAAGGGGGCTTATATCGTGGATGTGTCGGTGGATGGGGCTTCTTTGGGGCCTGGCATGTTGAATATCGGCAGTCGTCCCACTCTGCAGAATGGCGATGACACGTCCATCGAGGTACATCTGTTGGATTTCTCGGGTGATCTGTATGAGAAAACGGTACAACTGCATCTCCATAAGAGATTGCGTGATGAGCGACTCTTTGATTCGCTGGATTCACTCAAGGCCCAGTTGAAAAAAGATGCAGTTGAAGTGGAGGCGTGGTTCTCTACTCGGCCAGTACGGTAAATTCCGCACCACTGGCAAAGTCTCCTCCTGCCTGGCTGCTGAGAGCTGTGAAGCGTAGGAAACGGCCCTTCTGAGGCTTGTCGAACAATACTTTTTTCTCGTTCTTGTCGTTGGAAAATTCTCCTGTACAAACAGGTTCGCTCCATTTCTTTCCGTCTGCGCTGACTTGCAGTTGGTAGCCCTTGATTCTACCATTCGGTCCATCCTGGCGAGGTAGATACACAAAGCCCTTTATGACTTTGTTCTCTCCACAATCGAAATCAACCCAGTGAGGGTATTTGGTCACAGTAATGCTGTAGGATGTATGCCAAATGGTGGCGGGATCACCATCTACGAGATTCTGTGCCACCTCATCATTGGGCGTCTCTTCGCTACTCACGTATGCAATTTGTACGGGTATGTTTTCTATGGCCTGGAATGTGGCGGTGGAGACAATTTTCTCCTCTCCCTCGTACCATGCTGTGATAGTGCCTCCCTTGCGTAGTTCGAAGGGCGTCCCGTCATAGCGTTGAACGATGGGTTTCTTCTTTGTATCCTGAGTGAAGAAAATGGCTGAATGTGAGTCATTGTCGCCCTCGATAGAGACATTTCCTGAGCGATCACGCACGATGGTGATGGGATAGGAGGAGTTTATCCGGACACGGGCGTTCTGTATCATATCCTGATTCTTGCGAAGCGGGCGGATGAGGAATTTCATCTGATGAGTATCTCCTTTCACTTGGTCAGGACTGAGAGGGCCTCCCTGTCCACAACTATTGCCACCAAGACCTGTAACCTGACAATCAAGATGCAAGTAAGTCCCGTCGCTCTGAGGCAGTTGGTAGGGATGGGCAGCCAATGTCATTTGCAAGGCACTCCATGGAAGTGCCGAGGTGCTCATGCGTGTGTCATAGTCGGCAATGAATTCCAACCCGTTTCCATCGGCAGTAGTGAGGGCACACCAACTCACTTCTTCGCGATTACCCATGCTCTGTGGCTTGGGGAAGTGTACAAACTGTTCCTGTACAGTACTTTCGTAGAGCCCGAAGAAGGCCCCTGTCTTGCGGTCAGCATAGTTGTTCTGAGGCCCACGTCCATAGTAGGTATATCGGTCGTATCGCGTAGGCATCTTCAAGGCATATCCCAGACGGGGTAATACTACCTGTGCATTGCTGCTTACAATCTGACTGGCCAAAGCAATACTTCCATCGGGATAGACGGTATATCGCAAAGTACTGGTGAAATGAAAGTCTTCTTCGGTCATCTCGCCATTTTGGGAGATGCTATCAATGGGGGCACCAGCCTTGCCCGGACGACGATGTACCAAACCATGGTGAGTTGCCTGACTGAAGACATTGAAGACGAGTTGTACACTGCCGTCTTGTCCTTCTGCTACAATGGGGGCTGAGGTAGTACGATGATGTAAGTCGTAGAGGCCGTTTTCGAACCACTGGCTCCAAGCCCAATTGTCATTATCTACCGGAGCTCGGAATGCATCCAGTTTCGGGCCATTTCCAGCCTCTATGACAGTTTCTCCTCCATACACCAAGGTGTTGATATATCCGTTGCTTTCGTCGAAGCATACGTGGAAATCGGCGCCTTGCACATCAATCTCGGTACCTCCTTTTACGATTTTCAGCTTTACGTCTTTTGGCTGCTGCTCGGTGATGGTTTTGTAGGGTGTTGCTTCCTTGCCTCTGCGATATTCAAACTGCTCAGCCATCTGTACATATCCCTTCTTTGCCCAAGGACAATCCTTCGGTTGAAGGAAATCCACTTCGACCGTCACGTTCTCCCAATCGGGATTCTCGGAGAAGCGAGTGGAGAACTGTACTTGCTTAGTAGTACGTGGTGATAGGCCTTTTACGCCTTCGAGAGGCTCCTCGTAGAGCGTGCGTCCCTCCTGCTGCACTTTATATACCACGTCGTATTCGAGGTTGGTGAAATAGTTCTTGTTGAAGATCTCGATGAGGCCCTTTTCCTTGTCCACCATCTTTACGCCTACATTCTGATAGACTTTCTTCACTTCATAGTATTGAGGTTTTGGCGTGAGGTCGGGCAGCATTGTTCCGTTCATGCAGAACATACCATCGTTGGGCCAATCGCCATGATCACCACCATATCCCATGTATTTCGTTCCATCAGGAAGGTAGGTGTCGATTGCCTGATCCACCCAATCCCATATAGCTGCACCACAGAAGAAGTTGGTGGATTCCATTGCCTCCCAATAATCTACCAGATTACCTGCGGAATTACCCATGGAATGTGCATATTCCGAGATATGGAACGGATATTTGATGTCAGCTCCGCCTTGCACGGCATAGCGCACCCAATCCACGCTGGGGTATTGGTTAGAGCCCATATCCACGATATCGTTGTTGCGTTCATATTGTACGGGGCGGCTCTTGTCAAATGAAGCAATTGCTTGATATGCTGCCAGGTAGTTGTCGCCTGGTCCTCCCTCGTTGCCCAACGACCAGATGACAATGCTCGGGTGGTTGACATGGCTTCTGACAAGTTCCATGCTACGTGCTACATGAGCGGCTCTCCATTCAATGGGATGGCTCAAGGATTCCTTTCCATAATAGTATTCGTGGCTTTCGGCATTGGCTTCATCCTCGAGATAGAGACCATAGCGATCTGCCAGATAGTACCAATAAGGAGCATTGCTATAGTGAGAAAGGCGTACATGGTTGATATTTCCCCTCTTCATCAGGAATACCTCCTTGCGCATCTGATCCTGTGTGATGGCATGTCCGAGGTGAAGATTGGTTTCATGTCGGTTTACTCCCTTTAGTTTTACTGGCTTTCCATTGACATAAAAATAGCGTCCAGCCAATCCGAATTCATCATCCTGTGCGGAGGTCTCGCTAATTTCCACCGTACGGATGCCAAAGAAATCGCTTATGCAATCCACTGTCTTTCCTTTCCTGTCTTTCACCTCGGCTACAAAGATGTAGCGATAGGGGGCCTCTGCACTCCACTGTCGCACGTTTCCAGAGATGGATATTTGCTGATGCATCTCCGATACGTTGTCTTGTACCCCTAATGTCTGCACGGGGAAACTACCTTCAGCCACCTGTTTTTCGATATCATCTTGATAGAGTTCCACGCTATAGATTTTGTAATCCACGGTGTAACCCTTTGCTTCCTTCTTGGTGAAATTACGCAATTGGGCATCCCATGCAATCTGTGCTCCATCCTTGTCGTACGACACAGTACGCAAAGCCATATCGCGGAGTTCCACTTCGGGTGATGTAGTCAGATAGGTGCTTCGGATGATACCTGGAAGACGGAACATATCCTGTGCTTCGAGGAAAGAACCATCGCTATTGCGATATACCTCCACTGCCACAGAATTCTCTCCCTCGGGATTGAGGAAGCGCGTGATGTTGAATTGTGCTGTGTTTCGGCTGTTTTTGCTAAATCCTACGTACTGTCCGTTGATCCACAGGTAGAAGAAACTATCTACACCGTCGAAATTGATGAAGATTTGTCGTCCTTCCCAACGAGTGGGTATCGTAAACGTACGTCGGTAGGAGCCCACTTCGTTGCGATATTTGTAGGTGGTGAATCGTTTATCCTCGGGTTCACGCATCACTCCCTTTTTCCAGTCACCCTCCTCTATCTTGTGATAGAAGATGACAGGTTGGTTGACATAAATGGGCACACCATATTTCATCGTGCCATCCGACTGCAATCCTTGTACATTCCAGCACCCAGGTACTAGAATGTCATCCCACAGTGAAACGTCGTACCCTGTCTGGAAAAAGTCTTTGGGACGTTCCTCGGGCGAAGCCACCCAATGAAACTTCCATGTGCCATCCAACGTCAGATAATAGGATGAAGCGGTGGGGAGGACATGCTTTGCCTCCTCGGTGGTAGCAAAATGGAACATGTAGGCACGTGGCTGTTCCTTGTTGTAGGACAATTGAGTGGGGGATTCCCATTCGTTTCCAACAGGAGCTTGTATAGTACCATACTCGAAACCCTCCAAGGGCTTCTCATCCGCCATGGCTGTGATGGCGAAACTCAACAAGATTGAGGATATCAGGTTTTTCATATAGGTTGAAATATAATTGTTGTTCTTTATGCTTCTATCAAGGTACCCCTGCTTCCATCCACATTGTCAGCTCGGGTAATCATCACTTTTGCCACTCCTCGATGAATTGCCTGAAAGGCATTCTCCAGTTTTGGAATCATTCCTCCAGCAATGACACCTTCTTGTGTGAGATGGTGGAACTCTTCTTCCGAGATATGTGCAATCACACTCTCCTCGTCCTCGGCATCGTGTAAGACGCCTCGTTTTTCGAAACAATAGGTGAGGGTTACCTCGAAGTAGGGAGCCAGGACACAAGCTACTTCACTGGCTATTGTGTCTGCATTGGTGTTGAGCATGTGTCCTTGCCCATCGTGTGTGAGTGGGGCCATTACAGGTACTACTCCTTTGTTTATGAGCGCAGAAAGCATTTCACCATCTGCCTGTTCCACGTCACCTACCCATCCATAGTCAACTTCTCGGACGGGACGTTTGTGGCTACGTATGACGTTCATGTCGGCTCCTGTCAATCCCAATGCATTCACCCCCTGTGCCTGAAGTCCAGCCACAACGGTCTTGTTCACAAGTCCGCCATATACCATAGTTACTACGTCCAACATCTTGTCATCGGTGATGCGTCTTCCGTTCACCATCTGACTTTCGATGCCCAACAGAGTCGCGATGCGTGTAGCGCTTCGTCCTCCTCCATGCACCAATACTTTGTTCCCGTGCAATGCAGAAAATTCCTTTAATAACTGTTGCAGGCTAACGGGGTCTTCCACAATGCCGCCGCCCACTTTCACAATGGTAAGTTTTTCCATGTCTGTGTGGATGAGTGTATGTATTTTTAAAGTCCCAGTTCTTGACGTAGGAGACTCACGGTAATCTTGATTTTTTCGTGGTTGTCGAGTAGATTGACGTCCAGCGTATGTTTTGCCTTGGAATAGAACGATTCGCGCTGAGCCAGGGATTCCTGGATGAATTGTATGAGTTCATCCCCTTTTTTTCCTTTGATGAGCGGACGCACCACTTTGCCCATGTTCAGGTGGGCGGCCAACACTTCCGGATCAGCCTTCAGATACACGGTTTCTGCCTGTTGATTCATGTAATCCATGTTGTCAAAATGGCAGGGGGTTCCTCCTCCGCAACTGAGGACAATATCCTCAAACTCGGCCGCTTCGTGAAGCATGTTGTGCTCCAGTTTTCGGAATTCAGCCTCACCTCTTTCGGCAAAGAGTTGATCCACCGATCGATGATATCGCATTTCGATATACCAATCCAAATCGTAGAATTGAAGTCCCAAGGCCATGGCCAATTGCCGACCCACTGTGGTCTTTCCTGACCCCATGTATCCTACGAGTATAATCCGTGTCATGCCGAGTGTCTCAGGACTTTCTGTTGTATTTGCGCTTAGCTGCAGCTGCTGGCTTTTCCTCTTGAGAATTGATGACTGCCATGCATTCCTCCAAGGTCAGGTCGCGTACCTTGTCGTGCATATTTTTAGGAAGTCGATAGTTGGCTCCCTTGTACACGATGTATGGACCATATCGTCCATTCAGAATCTCCATATCTGCTTCTTCTCCGAAGTTCTTGAGATGCCGTTCCTTTTCCTCCATGTTACGTTTGTGTACCAGGATTACACTTTCTTCGAAGGTCATCTCCAGGGGATTCATGCCTTTGGGAATGGATACGTATGTATCTCCATGTGCCACGTATGGACCGAAGCGTCCTGCACCGATGATAACCTTTTTCCCTTCGTATTCACCCATGACGCGGGGAAGACGGAAGAGTTCCAATGCCTCTTCGAGAGTGATTGTCTCCAGACTCTGCCCTTTCATGAGTTGGGAGAAGCGAGGTTTCTCGGCTGCTTCGGTACTACCCAACTGTACGACGGGCCCAAATCGTCCTATCTTCACAGTGACAGGGAAGCCCGTCTTGGGATCATTTCCCAGCATTCTCTCGCCTACCTTGTGCTCGGAACGTGTGTTGACGGATTTCTCCACTAAGGGTTCGAAATCGTTGTAGAACTGGCTTATCACGTCTGTCCAAGGTTCCTTTCCCTCGGCGATATCGTCGAAGCGCTTCTCCACGTCCGCCGTGAAGTTGTAATCCATGATATCGGGGAAGTTGTCGTGCAGGAAGTCATTCACCACAATACCTGTATCAGTGGGTCTTAGTTTTCCGCGTTCGGCTCCTACCGTTATCGTGTTTTCGCTGGTCTCTATGTTGTTGCCCTTGAGTGACATCGTCAGGTACTTGCGTTCTTCGCCAAGTACTTCCCCCTTCGATACGTATTCACGTTGTTGGATGGTAGTGATGGTGGCAGCATACGTACTGGGGCGTCCGATACCCAACTCCTCCAACTTACGTACCAAACTGGCTTCGTTGTAGCGAATGGGTTTCTGTGCGAAACGTTGAGTGGCTGAAATTTGGAGGGGTTCCAATGCCATTCCTATTGCAAGGGGAGGCAGAATGGAGCATGTGTCCTCCGAATTTTCTTCCTCCTGTTGTGTCTCGCGATATACGCGCAGGAAACCATCGAATTTCACCACTTCGCCTGTCACGACAAAGTAATCGTCCAGTCCATCGATGGTGATGTTTACCTGTGTTTTCTCCAATTCGGCATCTGCCATCTGGCTGGCGATGGTGCGTTTCCATATCAAATCGTAGAGACGCTTCTCCTGCGAATTGCCCTCGATCTGTGTCTTGTCCATATAGGTGGGTCGGATGGCTTCGTGAGCCTCCTGTGCACCCTTTGTCTGTGTGTGATATTGGCGCGTCTTTACATATTCGTCTCCCATCTGCTCGGATATCACCGCCTTGCTTGCTCCCAAACAGAGTGTGCTCAGATTTACACTGTCGGTACGCATGTAGGTGATACATCCGTTCTCGTACAAGTGCTGAGCCAGCATCATCGTCTGTGCCACGGTGAATCCCAATTTGTGGGCAGCTTCCTGTTGCAGGGTGCTGGTGGTAAAGGGAGGTGCGGGGACACGTTTGACGGGCTTTGTCTGAATATCACTGATCGTCAGTTTTGCTCCTTGACATTGTGTGAGGAATTTGTAAGCCTCTTCCTGAGTGGAAAATCTGTGGTTCAATTCAGCCTTCAGTTCTGTGCCATCTTCCATTTTCAGGAGAGCAGTCACGCGGTAGAAGTCCTCCCCCTTGAAATTCTGAATCTCACGTTCTCTCTCCACAATCAGACGGACCGCAACACTCTGTACGCGTCCTGCGCTGAGTGAAGGTTTCACCTTGCGCCACAATACAGGACTCAGTTTGAAGCCTACGATGCGGTCGAGAACACGACGTGCCTGTTGTGCATTGACCAGATTGATGTCAATGTTGCGTGGGTGGTCGATAGCATCCAGAATGGCATTCTTCGTGATTTCGTGAAAGACGATGCGTCGTGTGGTTTTGGGGTCCAGTTCGAGTACTTCGGCCAGATGCCAACTGATAGCTTCTCCTTCACGGTCTTCATCGGAAGCCAACCATACCGTTTTTGCTTCTGATGCAGATTTCTTCAGCGCTGCCACCACTTTTGCCTTATCGGCAGGAATTTCATATTGTGGTTGGAAAGTGTCGATATCTACACTGAATGTTTTTTTCTTTAAGTCGCGGATATGTCCGTAACTGGACAATACAGTATAGTCCTCTCCAAGAAACTTTTCAATCGTCTTAGCTTTGGCAGGGCTCTCTACAATCACCAGATTTTGCTTCATCTTTTCAAGAGTTGATTAAAATTTGGGCGCAAAGGTAATGGATTTTTCTTTTTCAAGTCTAAATAATCATCTTTTTTTGCCGTATGTTCACATTATTTAGATAAAAAAAAACCATTCGATAGTCATTGTGTCCATTCCTTTTCGTAAATTTGCGGCGATATTTACCTTATTTATTATTTTATTATGTTGAAGAAATTGATTTTCGTAGCAGCCTCTGCGTTGCTTGTTGCCTGTGGCGGTGAGACTGCCAAGGAGTGGAGAGCCCAGCATGTCATTTTCATCGGTCTGGATGGTTTGACATCACTCGGTGTTGAAAAGAGTGAGACACCCAATTTTGATTTTGTCATGCAGCAGGGATGCTACACGATGGAGAAGCGTACCGTGTTGCCTTCTGTCAGCGCTCCCAACTGGTGTGCCATGTTCACTGGTGCTCCTGTGGAAATGTTCGGTCGTCATGACAACTCTGAGGGTTATTGCTTCAAACCTCTCATGTTGAATGAACGTAAGGAGTTCCAAACTGTGTTTTCTCAGTTCCGCAAGGAGAATCCAGATGCCGAGATGGGTTGCGTCACAGAGTGGGGTAACATCACCTGCTACATTGACTCCTGCTGTTTTAACTTCGTGAATGTGCCTTCCAGCTCCGATATTGGCTGTCGTGAGGGATTGGAGACAACCATTCAGTACATCAAGGACAAGAAACCCGCTATGTTCTTCTTGCAGATCGATCAGATAGACCATGCTGGTCATGGCACACGTTACGATTCCGAGGAGTATAACAAGACTGTTACTTTGGTGGATGGTATGGTAGGTGAAATCATTCAGGCTACCAAGGATGCCGGCATCTATGATGATTGCGTATTCGTTCTTTCTTCGGATCATGGTGGTATCGAGTTTGGCCATGGTGGCATCACGATGAACGAGATGGAGACCATGTTCGCCATCTGTGGCAAGGGCATCAAGAAGGGCGGTCAGAAGATTACAGATACCATGATGCAGTTCGATGTGGCTCCTACCATTGCCAAGGTATTCAATCTCGACTATCCCCAGTGCTGGCGTGGTCAGGCAATGGACGTGTTTGAATAATCAGAGAGAGAATAAGTAAAAAAAGCAGGGAAATTGCCATCGGTAACTTCCCTGCTTTTTTAGTTTATATTATCTGATTACAATACCATCCACTCCGAATAGATAGCGGCACCCTTCTTGCTGTAGCAGTTGCAGGGACGCACGGCAAAACGAATTTCATGTCCTGCAGGCAGTTCTCTGGTGCTATATACGCAAGTGACCTCGTTTTCATCCTTGTCTTCGCCCAGGAAGCAACCGGGTGAGAATACACGTTTTGTGGCGCTCACAGTGACCACATCCACGAATCGCATTTCCACCTGCACTTCATAGTCGAAGGCGCGTTCTCCCTGTATTTTCTTCAGGACAGAGGGGAAATGTACGGTTATCTGATTCTCTTCCTTGTCGTAGCGGTCCTTGCCATCGGCACGTGTGATAGTCACCTTGTCGCTACTGCCGAATTCAGGTACTTTGGCAGTCTTGGCACGGTTTTCGAAGGTGAGGGGATTCTGCTTGTTGAAAGGCACGGGTATAATCCAGTTCTCACCCACGTTTTCGTCATATACAAACTCCCTTCGTTCCAATGTGATGCAATCGTCATATACTTTCATCAGCATACCCTGTTTACCCAGGTGGTTGAAACTGATATTCTTCATCTGGCTCGGTTCGTCCTTGCCTCCATCTACTTGGGAGTTTTCTCGTGCGCCAAATAAGCACATGTAGCTGAGAGACGCGGTACCGATGCTGGTGAAGGTTCCCTGCCACAGGTCGCGGTCATCGCCAATAGGCATGTGGGAGTGTCCCGAGAAAGCGACAGCATTGGGGTAGTTGCCTAAAATCTCTGTCACGCTACCATCGTCCTGGCCCCATACCCAGGGTCCGTTGCACGTGTTCTTGGGATGTGGATGCTGGAAGTAGAAGAAGGGCTTGTCTCCCTTCAGCTCGGCTTCGTGTTCCTTCAGGAAGGTATCCAGACCTGGGATATTGTCATCGTGCCAGTGTGCGCCTACGAAATGGTAGCCTTTTACCGTCTTCAGGTAGATGGGCGAATACTCCTCCTTGAAGCAACGTTTCCATGTTTCGGCAGGATGCATTCCGATGGCCTGTTTCTCGAATTCGTCATCCTTCATACCATACTTATTGTCCGACCATGTGTATCCATGCATGTCATGATTACCATAGATGAAGATTTTCTCCACCTTGTGGCCGTCTGGTGCCTTGTCCTTGGGAAATACGCGATACCAGGCATCAGCCATTTCCTGTAGTTGCTTCTCCAATCCGTTGTCGGCAATGTCACCGGCTATCAGTACACCATCCACCTGCTGATCACGGAAGTATTCCAGTGCGTGTTGCAGGGTGTTCGTGTTTTCCGAACCTATGTGTACATCGCTCAGGATGCCTATGCGCAGGTTGGGCTGTCCCAGTGCGCTCACTCTCGATGCAAATGCGGGCAGGTCCAAACACATGGCCCCTGTCATCATCAGCGTGCTTTGTAGAAAGTTTCTTCTGTTCATGTGATGTCGTTTTTATTGTTGTTTTGTTCTTATCGATAAATCTTATTCTCTCGAAGAAATCCAATCCGAATAAATCGGTTGTCCCTTTTTTCCGAAGCAGTTGCAGGGTCTCACGGCAAAACGTATTTCCCTTCGCTCGGGCAGTTCGCTTTCTCCGAAGACGCAATCTACTCCCTCGTCGTCCTGTGCCTCGCCCAGGAAACCGTGGGCAGAATATACGCGCTTGGTCTTCTCGATGGTTACCACATCCACGAATCGCACTTCGGCTTGTACTTCGTAATCATTGGCACGAATGCCCTGCTTGCTTTTCAGTACCGTGGGGAAATGCACGGTCAGCTGCTTTTGCTCCTTGCCATAGCGGTCTTTTCCAGTACCCCAATGAGTGGTCACCTTGTCTTCTTTCCCGAATTGTGGGGCTACCGACTCTATTTTACGTTGTTCAAACGACAGGGACTTGTCCTGTGCCAAAGGCAGGGGGAGCACCCAGTCTTCGCCCACTTTCTGGTCGTGTGCAAATTCCTTTCGCTCCAGCACGATGCAATTATCGTACACCCTCATCAACATACCTTGTTGTCCCAGTTGGCAATTGAGGTTGTTCATCTGGCATGGGTTGCCATGAAGCGATTGATCTTCATAGAAATTCTCCCGTCCTTCCAATACCCAGATATAACTCAGCGAGGACGTGCCTATGCTGGTGAAGGAGCCTTGCCACAGGTCGCGCTCATCGTTCAGTATCAGATGTGAATGACCCGAGAAAGCAACGGCATTAGGGTAGTGTCCCAGTACTTCGGTCACCGTGCCATCATCCTGTCCCCAGGCATCTGCTCCATAGCATGTGTTCTTGGGGTGCGGGTGCTGGAAATAGAAGAAAGGCTTGTCCGATTTCAATTCGGCCCCGTGCTCTGCCAGGAAGGTGTCCAACCCTGGGATGTTGTTGTCGTGCCAATGTGCCCCCACGAAATGGTAGCCCTTGACCGTCTTCATGTAGATGGGTTCGTACTTCTCCTTGAAGTAGCGTTTCCATGTCTCTGCCGGATGTTCTCCGATGGCCTGCTTCTTCCATTCTGCATCGGTCATGCCGTATTTGTCATTCGACCAGTGGCATCCGTGTACGTCGTGGTTGCCGTAGATGAATAGTTTCTCCACCTTGCGTCCATCGGGTGCCTTATCCTTGGGAAATATGCGGTACCAGGCATTGGCTACCTCCTTCAACTGACGTTCCAATCCATTGTCTGCCATGTCACCTGCTATCAGAACCCCATCCACCTTTTGGTCGCGGAAGTAGGTAAAGGCGTGTTGCAGCATCTTGGTGTCCTCGTTCTTGATGTGTATATCGCTCAGTATGCCGATGCACAACCGTACATCTCCCTGAGGTGTCACTTTCACTGAGGATGTTTCCTGGGGACTTGTGCCAGTCTTGGGTAGTGCGTATTGCAGGAAATTTCTTCTATTCATTTCAGTGTAACTATTTTTTGTTCGAATGGGATGGGATAGGCGGTTATCCATACCTCGGGTTGGATAGGTTCGTCATTTAGTCCCAGTACCCAGGTTTCTATCTTCTTGCCCACCATATCGGGGGTTACAGGTACGTAGAAGGTGTAGTTGCTGCTGCGGTCGCAGACGGGGCATTCCCACGTGTTGCTCTCGTACGAGGGGGCACGGTCGGGACATCCTACGTAGCGTCCGTCCACTTTCAGACCTGCCCATACGCCTTCCCTTCCGTGTTCACCTGCAACAGCTATACACAGGTAGGAACCTGCAGCGGCCTCGCTCAACGTAAACTCGCTCTTCCATGCCTGCTTGTAGTTGCAGTAGCCGTCTCCGTTGCGGAACAGGTTGTTGGCCTTCCATCCGCTACGATCCACCTTCTGCCCGTTCTTGTAGCCCTCTATCTCCACCAGACGCAGGGGGCAGGTCGGGAACTTGATGTAGCGTACGGGTCCTGCCTTGCGCAAGTCCATGCGCATATCCTTGCCTGCCAAGGCGACTATCTCGGTCCAGTCCGTCATGTTGGCCGATACCTTCACGTACATACCCTCGGCCGAACGCAGGGGAGACAGGTCATATTCCGTATATGCCGTCCATCTCAGTTCGTCCAGGTCGGTCACCTTGCCCAGGTCGATGTACAGGGCCGACTCGTCATCCACGCGTTGATCGCCCCAGCGCTTGGCTATGGCGAATCCCGTTTTCTTGTCTCCGTCGAAGAGGTTTCTGTCCCATAGATCGCGCTCTACGAACTGCTTCTGATCGAAGAAAGCATCGCGTGCAGCCTTCACCTGAGGGATGTTCGTCTCTCCCGAACGCATCAGGGAGCGTACTTCCAGTGCATTGTTGTCGGCGGCAAAGCAAGTAGCCTCGTATAACTTCTTGGCATCGCTCGGCACATCGCACTTTGCCATCTTCTCCAGTTGGCGGTGGTATTTCTCTTTCAGAGGTGTGCCGGGGAAGGTAATCGTTTGTGCCTTGCCCTTGTTGATTCTCACTTGATAGGTCTCGCCTGGCCATCCCAATAGTTTCACTTCCTTGGCTCCGCTACCCGAGTCGTTGACAATCTGATAGGGGACACCGCTCACTACCAGAGGGTCGCGTTCCGCTTCGGTGGATAGTTTCACCAGGGCGGCACGGAAGGGCAGCACTTCCACCTCCACCTCGTCGCCATAGCGGAACGAGCCCATGTCGTAGATGTAGGGGTGATATTGTCTCACCTGTACCTTTCCTTTCTTCTTCAATCCCGTCTCCTCGTTCAGACGTATCTTGTACTTCACGGGATTCCACGACAGGTTTCTCAGCGTCAGGAAACGAGTCTTGTCCGAACCTCGCGACAGGGCTTCAGGACCATATTGCTGCTCGTCGAGACGGAATCCCTGGGGCAGGATGTCGCGATACAGGCGATGCAGATTGAAGATGTATGCCAGCTGTGGGTATTCATCATCGCGTAGTAGCCACGGGTTGCCGTACAATTCGGGCGACAGAATCAGTTCGCGTCCAAAGGCCTGCAGTATCAGGTCGTCCTCCCAGTAATCCAGACAAGAAGACAGGCATACACCATGATCCTCGGTCAGTCTCGTCAGGTTGTCTGCAGCCTTGCGATCCAAGGCTCCCGCACGATGGTGTGTAGCCGTGACATAGTTACCCATGTGTACATCGATGTAAGTCTCGGCACCTCCCAACAGATAGGTGGTCGAGTGCCGTGTACCTTTGCCTAAGTCCAGACGATGGTTCAGCAGGATGAAATTCGGGCAGTACTCCCTCACACGTGTCATCATACGGTCGAACACATCGTATTTCTCGGGACGGAGCGGACCGCATACGGCATCCATCTTGAAGAGGCCGAAGTTGTAGTCGCGTGCCAGACTCACCATCATCTCCTCGCGTTCCTTTGCCTCCTCCTCGGTATTGCCGAAGCCATCTGGGCCACACCACAATCCTAATCGTGTGCCCATGCTGCCAGCCATGCGTCCTAACGTGCCGAATCCCTGTGGAAACTGCCGTTTGAATCGCTCCGACTTCATGCTTCCGTACATCTTCGAACCATCGATGGCGCCTGCATCAAAGGCATAGATATCCAGCGTCATACCGTATGTGTCGTGAAGCCATCCAAAGAAGGATAGGTTTATACGTGTCTGTTCGTCGGTGGCACCTTCGTTGGTGTTGTTTATCCAGGAGAAGTACTCACTGTACGAGGGCGTCTGTTCATCGGCACCTCCTTCAGGTGTGTTCTGGGCATTCGCGCCCGTATGAAGCCCGCACAACAGAGCGGACAGGGTGAGGAGTTTTTTCATAGGTCTATTTCTTTTTGAAGATACGATCACAGAATTCCAGATACTGTTTCCAGTCGTAGCAGGTCACATCGTGGATGCCGGCTCGGATATGGTAAGCCACCTGATGCATGATAGGCTGGTGCAGACCTGGGTGCTTGTCCGTGCCAAGTCCCTGCAAGCCATAGAGCTCATATACAGCTCCGGCATGGTATGCCGAGAGGAATTCACCCTTCTGATCCGCCCAACTGTCATCCTCGGCACTGGCTACATACAGGCCTCGGGGTGCCACCAGAGCCAATAACTCATGTTGGTCAAAGGGCATTTCACTCTCCCGCTTGTCATACTGGTGGAAGTTGGGGCAGAACCAGTGTGGGAAGCTCCAGTTGATACGTCCTACGGTTTCTCCGAAGCATCGGCGGCTCAGTGCAGCACCACCGCATCCCGAGTCATTGCTTATCACCACCTTGAATCGCTTGTCCTGAGCACCGGCCCACAATGCCGTCTTGCCCAGTCGGGAGTGTCCCATCACAGCAAGGCATTTCTTATCCACCCACGACTGCTTCTCCAGGTAGTCAGCCACACGGCTTGCGCCCCAGGCCCACATGCCGATGGAACTCCATGCATCACCGCTCATGTTCTTACCCTCCTCGTATCCGGCAAACAACTTGGCCACGCTGTGTTTGCGGTATTCGGGGTCATCGGGATAAATGTCGTGGTAGCACATCGTGGCAATGGCATATCCTCGATCCACGGCACGCTCATAGTCCCATACGCCACATCCGTCCTCGTCGGTCCATATCTTGTCGAAGAACGCGCTTGACACATGCGGTAGGATGGACTTGTCGGAACCCAGGGTCTGTGCGTTTCCCAAGAAGTTGTAGCAGAAGATGACCGGGGCTTTCTTCACCTTGTTGGGCTTCACGATCAGCAGCAGTGCTTCGTGCGTATTGCCATTGCCCGAGAAGTGCATCTTCACCTGTTGCACAGTCGCCTTGCCACCCAACCATTGCGGGTCCTCCTTCATCATCGTGTATTGCACGTCCACCTTCCCCTTCGGTGTGTGTCCGAACATCTGGTTCTGAAACATCTCCATCACCTCGGGACGTCGTTTCTTCTCCCATTGTTTAGCCGTTTTCACTACCTTTCCGTCGTTGCATTTCAGTACATCGGGTAGCGTATAGGCTGGCACTTTGCTCTCGTCTGTATTTTCTACAAAGTCCGGCTGTGCCATGCAAGGCACGCTCATCAGCGAAAAGATCGCCATCAATGCTTTTATTTTCATACTCTCAAATGTGTTTTTTATATTCCATCGCTGCAAAATTACAAATAAAAATGAGAAACATAAAAAAAATGAGCACCTTTTGCTACTCGCACCAGTCGAAACCGTACATTTGATACCTACACATCCCAAGATGCATAGCACTTGGCCCACCCGTGTAGGGATGACACATCTTGCTCGTGTGCATCTTGCCCGCCGACGGATTCCTTGGCCTTCGCAATCCGTTCGCAATCGCTTCGTATCATGTCCGTATCGAATCACGATGCAAAAGTACAGACATTTCTCCGACCCGCAAAGGGTTGTCCCGAAGTGCAAGACCCCTTGTCCCGGATTCCGTTATCCCTTAGAGAAAGTTGAATGGATTCTTCCTTAACCCGATTACAGGTTGAGTGTTAAATGTTAAATGTTAAATCAGGTCGATTTATCATTTTCAGCCTGTAGCCTCATCCCTCAATCCACTCACGTTCCTTCACTTACCTATACTCTTATATACTTACTTCTTTCTTCTAATTGATAATAATATATATATAACGCGCGTGATTATCATTTTTATTCTATGAGATTAACACCCCAGAGCATTCAACTTCTCTTAGGGACTACACATGGCGCAATCCGTCCAATTTAACATTTAACATTTAACATCCACGGGGATTATTTGCTTACCAAGGCACCAACCAATGCTCCGATGGCTGAACCAATCACTACACCAGGGGTGACTGGAACGGGAGCTGGAACTGGAGCTGGTGCTACATGAACTGGACGAGGAGGAACTGGACGAGGGGGTACTGGAGTTGCTACGGGTCCATGATGAACTACTTCGAGACGAACGGGTGCGGGACGATTGGATGGGTGCGTGTTTCTGTGATTCATACGTACCTCTTTGACTTCTCTCCTGCTGTTGTCTCTTCTGCTATCCTTGTTGTGAGGATTGCCTGCAAACATTGTGCCTGTACCTATGACTGTCATGACGGTCAACATGGTGAAAAATCTTTTCGTTTTCATATCCGTTATCTTTTACTTGTTCTGTCTTATTGACAATGCAAAAGTAGTACGCTTTCTGAAGCCTTGCAAGATGTTTTTCCCGATTCGTGATGGGTATTTTTCCTACTTCGAAGGGGGAATTTTCTTCGGAGGCGGACAAAAACGGGCTTCTTTCTTTGTGGGAGCGCTTGTTTTTTGTTACCTTTGTGGACTGATAGCAGTATGATGAAACGTAAAAGGAGGTTTTCAGTCAACCTGAGCCGATGGCTATGCGGCCTGGCCCTATGCCCCATTCAGGCGGTGGCGCATGGGGAACGACCTAATATTATCTTCATCCTGTGTGACGACATGGGATGGGGCGATCTGGGCTGCTACGGCCAGCGATACATCAGTACTCCCAATATCGACCGGTTGGCCAGGGAAGGGATGCAGTTCATGCAGGCCTATGCTGGTAGCCCTGTGTCGGCTCCTTCGCGTGCCAGCCTGATGACAGGACAGCATACAGGCCATTGCGAGGTGCGTGGCAACAAGGAATACTGGAGCCGCAACAATACGGTACGGTATGGCGAGAATACAGACTTTGCCGTGGTAGGTCAGCATCCCTTGGATAGTGCGCATGTGGTGCTGCCCGAAATCATGAAGGATAATGGGTACAATACGGCCCAGTTTGGCAAATGGGCAGGCGGTTACGAGGGGAGTTGCAGTACGCCCGACAAACGTGGGGTGGATGAGTTCTACGGCCCTATCTGCCAATTTCAGGCTCATGCCTACTACCCGAACTTCCTGAACAGGTACAGCCGCAGCGGTGGGGACACGTGTGTGGTGCGTGAACTGTTGGAGGAGAATATCTCCCATGCATTCTATGGTGAAGACTATTTCCGACGTCCCCAGTATAGTGCCGACCTGATCCATCGGAAAGCTCTCGAATGGTTGGGGCATCAGACAAGGAAGAAGCCCTTCTATGGTCTGTTCACCTATACATTGCCTCATGCCGAACTGGTGCAGCCAGAGGATAGCATCCTGGAGCATTACAAGGCGAAATTCAGCGAAGACAAGTCTTTCCCGGGGCAGGAGGGTAGTTGGTATCACGCCATTCCTCATGTTCATGCCGAGTTTGCAGCCATGATTACGCGATTGGATGCATACGTGGGTGAAATCATGGCAAAGCTGGAAGAGAAGGGATTGGCGGACAATACCATCCTGATCTTCACGAGCGACAACGGGCCGCATGAGGAGGGAGGAGCAGATCCTACATTCTTCAATCGCGACGGGGTACTGAAAGGGCTCAAGCGGAGTTGTCATGAGGGAGGCATCCGTGTTCCCTTCATTGTACGTTGGCCCAAGTATATACAGGAGGGAGTGAAGACGTGGCAACCCATTGCATTCTGGGACATGATGCCCACCTTCTGCGACATCTTAGGCGTGAAATCCTATGTGGAACGCTATAGGAATCCCCGTCTGGGAGCCAATGACTGGTTCGACGGACTGAGCTTCTTGCCCACTCTGAAGGGGGATGAGACGCACCAACAGCAGCACGAATACCTATACTGGGAGTTTGACGAGACGGATCAGATAGCGGTTCGCAGAGGTGACTGGAAACTGATTGTGAAAAGTGGTCGGTGTGAACTGTATAACCTGGCAGACGACCTGCACGAGGATCGTAACCTGGCAGAGGAGCATCCGGAGAAAGTAGAGGAACTGGTGCGAATAGCCAGGGTATCGCATACGTACAATCCCTATTTCAGAGTCACATTGCCGGAAGTGGGGAAATGATATGTGCTTAACATTCAACAAGCCAATCGTAGGCGGGGACAATCTTTATGTCTTTGTCATCCATGACAATCGACTCTTGGTTGTGTCTGGTAATCAATGTCAGATTATTGCATTTTGTGGCTTGTGATGCCAAAACGAGCCCCTTGAGTTCCCTCTTTCTTGTTTTGGGAGCAGATATGTCATAAGATACCTGTATTACCTCAATAACCTTATTTTTCTCACATACCAAGAAGTCTGCCTCTCCCGACACATCCTTATAAAAATATATATTTTTTCCATAAGTCTTGTGACGACGAAGAAGTTCAATATAAACTATAGTCTCTAATTTGAAGCCTAAATTGTCACCGACAAAAGCATCGTCACGACCATTCATGATGGCAACATCTATAGGATAAGCCTTTTGAAGTTTTACCCTTTCCCCACTCTTTGGTGACCATTTCTTGCAAAGAGAAATCAGATATGCCTTTTCTGCATAATCAATATAGTTTTTGATTGTATGATGAGATTTCACATTTGCCACAGTCTTTAAGTCATCATAGGATAACACACAGGGGGTGTTGTTCAGTAGATGATGCATTAACAGTTCAAAGGTTGCCTTATAATTAATCTTATGGCGGCGGATAATATCATTGTTGACAATGTTATTGACCAAGGTGTTGATATAGTTTACGGCATTTGGTTCTGCCAATAGTTCAGGGAAACCACCTTGTTTCAGATATTCATCAAATGCAGAGAGTCTTTCTGCTTTACTTACTGTGGTTTTGGATGTAATATTCACGCCCCTATACTCACAGTACTCCTTGAAAGAGAACGGATACAATGGTATTTCTGTGCTTCTTCCACTCAGATGCGTAGCCAATTCACCACTTAGTAATTTTGCATTACTTCCGGTAATGACAACATGCATACCCCGCCTAAGTAATCGGTTGACAAACAGATGCCATCCTGGGACATCTTGTACTTCATCTAAAAACAAATAATTGAACTCACCATGCATTTTAGTGAGAACAAGGAGTATATTATTAAGATCCTCGACTTGAATATTGGCAAATCGCTCATCGTCAAAGTTTACGTATGCATAGTCAACTCCAGCTTTTGTAAGCGCGTTATAGCATAATGTTGACTTCCCACTACGTCGAACTCCAATTGCAACCTGTGCAAGTTTACTGTCTATATGTACCAGACTTTCTTCTCGTCTGGAGCATATTTTTTGTTTAGACATTGCCCGTATATCAAGGTGCTGTTCTTCCAAAACTTCTTCTATAATGCTTAAATCAATCATGAGTAGTTATGTTATTATGTGCAAAGGTAATCAAAATTATTGACAAAACGCCAATAATTTGAATTTTTACTATTTCAAAATGCCAATAATTCGGATTTTTACTGTTTCAAAACGCCAATAATTCGGATTTTTGCCATTTCAAAACGCCAATAATTCGGATTTTTGCTGTTTCAAAATGCCAATAATTTATACTTTTGGCTGTCTGAGTCTAAAAATCAAGCGACAAAGCCGAGCGTGCCGTGACGATTTTGAGCCAGTTTTTTTTCTCTGCTCTTCTTGCATCCGAAGTTTTTGTCTATATTTGCACCATCAAAAGTGAATAATGCTATGCTTTACCCTATCGGAACCCAGACTTTCAGCACCCTCATCGAGGAGAATTTGGTTTATGTAGATAAGACAGACCTGGTGTATGCCTTGGCTCGGAAACGCATCTGTTTTCTGTGCCGCCCACGTCGTTTCGGTAAATCGCTGTTGCTTTCCACTTTGGCCAGTTACTTCCGTGGTGAGAAAGACTTGTTCCGCGGCCTGAAGATAGAGGCTTTGGAAAAGGAATGGAAGCAGTATCCTGTGCTTCATCTGGATTTTGCACAGGGAAACTACAAGAATCCTGACTATATCCTTGAGCGTATGGACGCATGGCTCAATGAATGGGAATCACTTTATGGTGTGAGCAAACAATCGAAGATGCCTGGTATTCGCTTCGGGAATATCATCAAGGCTGCCCACGAAAAGACAGGACAGAAAGTGGTGGTGCTGGTGGATGAATACGACAAGCCGTTGCTGGATGTGCTCTCGGAACCAGCAGAAGAAACGAATCGCGACATGCTGAAGGAGATATACAGTACTTTCAAGGCCGTCGATGCCCACCTGCGCTTCGTGCTGTTGACGGGCGTGACAAAATTCTCTCAGGTGAGTGTCTTCAGTGGTTTCAACCAACCCAAGGATATCAGTATGGACAATCAGTTTGAGGCTCTATGCGGCATTACCGAAGAAGAATTGCATACCTACTTCGAGGAAGAGATAACTGCCATGGCTCCGAAATACGGGACGGACAGGGAGGGCATCTTTCAACTGTTCAAGAAACGCTATGACGGCTACCATTTCTCGGAAGGAATGTTGGACATCTACAACCCGTTCAGTGTACTGAATGCATTGGATTCGCAACGTATGGAGGATTACTGGTTCGCCTCGGGCACTCCCACATACCTGATGAAACTAATAGACCGTGACAAGGTGGATATGCAGGCCCTTACCTCCCGATACTACGAGAAGCAGTATTTTATCGACTACAAGGCGGATCGCGAGGATCCCTTGGCCATGATCTACCAGAGCGGCTACCTGACTGTCAAGGATGTGGATTACTCGGAGTATGGGACACAATTTCTCTTGGACTTCCCCAATGGAGAAGTACGAAAGGGTTTTGTTTCCCTGCTTGCCAATGACTATTTCCATCAAAATGGAGAGAGTACTCCCTTAGCCATCTCTATGACAAAAATGCTGCGTGAAGCACGTCTGGGAGACCTGCGTGACACACTCACGGCATTCTTTGCCAGCATCCCCTACGATGCCAACCGCTACGGTCGTGCATGGAGCTACGAGAGCCATTACCACTACACGCTCTACCTCATCTTCCGCCTGCTGTCCTGCTACACCACCTTCACCGAGAAACAGAATGCCAAGGGTAGGGCAGACATCATCGTGGAGACCCCGAAGTATGTGTATATCTTTGAGTTTAAGTTGGACGGTACGGCACAGGAAGCTCTCGACCAGATTGAGAAGAAAGGCTATGCCATACCCTATGCGGCCGATCCTCGCCCCCTCTATCGGATAGGAGTAAGTTTCTCCTCCACAGAGCGGAATATCACAGATTGGGTGGAAATTGATTGATAATCCAATCCGAGTATTGGATTATTCACTAACTTTGTCTTCAAATTTACAAAACGAGTGACATTGAATTTATAATTAATAACTAGTTTTTGTTCGTGTGAGAAAACATCTACCAATCTTTGTAATGGTATTTCTGTGTACCAATGTGGGCATAAGAATCGGCCTGTGACAAACTCATTGATGGAAAGAAGGTTTTTATCAACAAATGAAAATATCGGGTAATTGAATAATCAAATGAAAAGAAGAACGTTTATCAAGGGTATAGGGCTTGCTACGGCAGGATCTGCCCTCCAAGGCATCACATCTAATGCTCAGGCTGCCAATATAGCGGCACCACAATCGAATGAATCTGTACTGAAGGGTCTCAACAAACGTATTCGCCCCATGGATCCTGTCATCGGGGACAAAGTAGTGTCCTGCATCATCATCGGTGCTGGCGGACGTGGAAATTGTTATGACTCGTACCTCCTGCAATTTCCCGGGAAGGTGAAGGTGACGGGTGTGTCGGATATCAATGAGTTCCGATGCAATAAGATGGCGGATGCACATCAGTTGGCACAGAACCAGCGATTCGGAGATTTCCGTGAAATTCTCTCTGCCCCCAAAATGGCAGATGCCGCTCTCATCTGTCTGCCCGACAAACTGCATTACGAGGCAGCTATGATGGCTATGGAGAAAGGCTATGACGTACTGCTGGAGAAGCCCATGGCTCAGTCGGCCAAGGAATGTGAAGGCTTGCTTGCCATGAGTAAGAAGAAGGATCGCATCCTGGCTACCTGTCACGTCCTTAGATACACGCCCTACTACATAGCCCTGCATCAAGCGTTAAGGGATGGCTTGATAGGCGATCTGATACGTATTCAGCATACCGAATCTGTGGAGCGTATTCACATGTCGCATTCCTACGTGCGTGGTAACTGGCACAATTCCAAGGAGACGACACCTATTATCCTGTCAAAGTCGTGCCATGACCTCGACATCATCAGGTGGCTTGTAGGTAAACCTTGCAAAACAGTTTGTGCCCAGGGTAAACTGATGTATTTCAACAAGGAGCACGCGCCTAAGGATGCACCTCGGAAATGTACCGATGGATGTCCCCATGAAAGTACGTGCCCCTATTCGGCCATCGACATCTATATGAGACGCAGAGAATGGGGACATGTCATCGACAAGAAGGACACGGACGAGGATATCCTGAAGTTCCTGAGAGAGACGAACTATGGCACTTGTGTGTTCCATAGCGACAACGACCAGCCCGACTACTACATGGCAAATATGGATTTCGAGGACGGCATTACTGCTACCTTCCTGATGGAGGCCTATACACCTTATGGAGGAAGAGTAACCCGCATCATGGGCAGCAAAGGCTTTATCGAGGGTAATGGGCATACTTTCACCGTACATGATTTCCGTAGCAGGACTCAGAAGCAATGGAGCATAGACAACGAGGAATGCAACTATGTAAATATTGGACATGGGGGTGGCGACTATGCCTTGGCTCGCGATTTCATTGAAGCAGTTGCCTACCACGATGCATCACGCCTTTCCTCGACCATTGACGTATCGATGGAAAGCCATTTCATGGGCTTCCAGTGCGAGAAGTCGAGAAAGACAGGAAAGAAGGTGAATCTGTAAATGAAAGCTTCTTTCTATACGGTCGAGAAATAGGTGGTCTGGATATTTTATGCACCTTTTGCCTGCTTCGCGACAAATATTATAGTGCCTGTTTTGCTTTTGCAATGGCACGATAGAAACGCATGTCGTTTGATGACAACCAGATATTTGCAGCCCAATATCTGACCTATCTGCCTACCGAAGATGAACTAAAGAAACTGATAACAGAACAATGAAGTTACGATACAAGCATCAACGCTTCCAAACCGAGGCCGTCAGGTGCTTGTCCGCAGACAATATGTACAACACCTTGGC
>DCHV01000015.1:3005-6505 GCA_002314945.1 Prevotellaceae bacterium UBA1743 | reverse complement strand
GCACCATTCGTGATGTTTGCATCTTCGAGGTGAACAACATGCAAGTCTTTTTGTAGTTTTGTCTTTTTACGCTCCTTTCGTGGTTCGTATCTTTGAACAAAACTAAGATATGAGCAGTATTTCTTTCAACAGCATCGAATCCATACCTGGCATCACGGCCAGGGCTGCAGCATTTACCACCAGCACCGAGGTGTACAAGGAAGACGTTGACATAGTTCCTACCATCATCGACGATCACCTTTCGTACATTCCTTGGGGTGGTGACAACGAGATGCCATACAAGGTGCTTGAACTGATCGAGAAGGATGAGACGCTCTCCACCTGTCAGATCTTCAACGCGGAGGTGTGCTACGGAAGTGGACTTCAGTATAACACCGACACAGCCTCGCCTAGCGTAAAGAACGAGGTGGAGGACTTCCTTCTCTCTAACGACCTGCCATCTTATTTCCTCGGCGTGTGTCAGGACTTCAAGCACTTTGGTTTCTGCATCAGCGTGATTATTCTCTCGCAGGATGGCACCAGGATTGCACGCATCCTTCGCAAGGAGGCTTGTTACTGTCGCTTTGCACCGGCTAACAACCATGGGTGCATACCTTCCGTGCTCTATGCGAATTGGCGCAATTCCATATCCAGCAAGAAGGATATTGAGGTCATCCCCCTACTCGACCCTTGCTCTCCATGGACTGATCTCCAGCATCGTATCAAGGAGCAGCACACCAAGGAACGCAAGTTTGCGATCCTGTCCCGTGTATCCACTCCTGACAGCACCTACTACCCCATCCCTTATTACGCTTCGCTGTTCAAAGGCAAGTGGTACAACATCAAGCAACTCATCGGTTTGGCGAAGGAAGCCAAGCTCAGGAACTCCGCTCCCATCAAGTACCAAATCGAGATCTCTGCCAAGTACTGGGACAGCATCTTCAAGGCAGAGGGCATCACGGACCGACGCAAGCAGCAGGAGCGCGTCGTAGAGGAAAAGCAGAAAATCCTGGATTTCCTCACCGGGGCTGAGAACAGCGGTAAGGTGTGGTTCTCTACCTTCTATGTCACGCCTGATGGCAAGGAGAACCATGATGTCGTCATCAATAGGATTGATGAGGACAAGGAGGGAGGGGACTGGGCCACTGATATCCAGGAGGCGGTGAACATGATGTGCTTCACCATGCGTGTCCACTCCAACCTCGTGGGATCGGTGCCGGGTAAGTCGCAGTCGAACAATTCGGGTTCGGACAAGCGCGAGCTGTACACCATAGCACAGGCGCTTCAGAAACCTTACCATGATCTCATGTTCCTCCCTCATCGCATTCTTATCAGATACAACGGGTGGAAGAATGTCTATCCCGAGACGCCTTTCATTCAGCTGACCACCCTGGACGAGCACGCTGATGCTCGCGAGGTGGCGGCAGAATAGCATCTTTTACACTTTTTCCAGCCTTTTTCTGACCCAATATTACACTTTTTCCAGCCTTTTTCTGGTCGAAAATTACACTTTTCCAAGTTTATGTTGCTCATCACAGACGAAACAACACTCCGCAAGTACCTTCCTAATGCCTTCACCTCCGTCGAGGGGGAGGAATCTTTGTACGCCAAACTCACTCCTTGGCTTGCCATGGCTGAACTTTGGCTGCAACAGAAGATCCTGGGTACGCCTACCCTAACCGCTATCGCTGCCGAGGAAGACAGTGTCGCCAACAACCTTTCTCGCAAGATTGTCGTCGACACGGCTTTCAGGTCTGCTATTCCTTCACTCGATTTGGTGCTCACGCCCAATGGCTTTGGCATTGTGAGCAATCAGAATGTCGTTCCAGCATCCAGGGAGCGTATTGAAAGGTTGATCAAGGAGCTTGACGACTCACGCGATAATGACTTGGAGGCTCTACTTGCCATACTTCCGGAGAGGGAGGATTGGCATGATTCCGCTCCTCGTCGCTTCTGGGGTGCTACGCTTTTCCCTAACATAGAGGTGTGCCGTGAGGTGGAGCAATCCAAGGATGATGTTCGTTCGCGCTACGACCATTATTTTCGTCTGCGTTCACGCATCATCAGCATCGAGGAACAGATGGCAGAGGAGTTCCTTTCGCATGAGTTGCTCGGGCACCTGCGCCATTTGCTCTCTACTGCTCCCATGCAACTGTCTTCTGCCGAGAACAGGGTAATCAAGCAGGTGCGGAATGAGATTGTTTCCGTCCTCAATGGCTTCCCTCCTTGCCGTCCTCACCTCGTCAGTATCGTGAACTTCATCCGTAACAGTCCAGATGAGTTCCCGCTATGGCACAGTTCATCCACAGCAATGCTCTTCACGCCTCCCATCTTTGAAAACAAGAAACAATCATCAGGCTTTTGGTTCTAACCACTTGAACTACTCAAACCCTTCAAACCCCTTGAACCCCTTGAACCGTCTCGCAGAGACCCTCAATCTCACCTTCCCCACGTCTTGGGCTGAACTCTCACAGCGTCAGCTCTTGCACGTCTTCACCTGTATCGCTGCTGGGTATACTCCCATCGAGGTGAAAGTATGTGCGCTTGTTCGATTCAATAAGCTTGATGTCCGTCCAAATGACATCGAGCATACCTACACCTTACGCAAGGATGGCAAGGAGTACGCTGTCACTTCTGAGCAGATTGCCGCTGTCTTGTCGGGCATCGATTTTATCTCGCAGATCCCTTCCGTGCCGGTGCATCTCAACGAGATCAAAGGGAACAAGGCGCTGCCTGCAGATTTTCAGGAGGTGCCTTTCGAGAAGTTCATCATGTGCGATAACTTCTACCAGGGTTATCTGCACACGGGCAAACCGGAATGTATCAATGATCTTGCGGGCATCCTCTATGACTTCAAGCAGCCTTTCTGCCTTACCAGGGCCCAGGAGATCTCCATCTTCTATTGGTGGACATCATTGAAGCGTTACTTCGGTAACATGTTCCCGAACTTCTTCAAGACGGTTTCCTCCGAGGATCAGGCTTTCAGCCAGAACCTCTACCGTCACCTCTCTGATTCCATGAATGCACAGATACGTGCCTTGACCAAGGGGGACATCACCAAGGAGAAAGAGGTGCTGTCCATGGATACTTGGCGTGCACTGACGGAACTCGATGCACAGGCCAGGGAGTATGATGAGCTTCAGCGCTCATGCAAACATTAATATCCTAACCCACTCTAACGGCTTTAGGGTAAATTGAAAAGTTTAAGATTTTGATAAGGATTTTGGGTTGGATTTCGAGCATCGCAGATGCGATCCCCTTCTATAATACTCCCTAGAGCGACGTATTGGAGCGCATTTTCAATTGGGATTCTCATTTAAGATTTTTATTCCTATGTCACCTGATTCAAATTTCAACTGGGACGCTACGTCCTTCTTCCAACACCTCACCACCACCAACCGCTTGGCCAGGGAGAAGCATTTCACCTTCTGCCGCGTCAGCGGACTGGAGGGGTTCGAGGAGTGTTTGGGTCATCTACAGTCCTCAACGGCTTTCGTGGCCGTGAGTGATATCGCACAGGG
>DCHV01000015.1:0-2937 GCA_002314945.1 Prevotellaceae bacterium UBA1743 | reverse complement strand
TGGCTATGCGCCATAAGATTGATGACATGAAGGCACGGCAGGCATGTATGGATACCATGCGCGAACTCTTTCGTCAGTTCATGTCTGTGCTTATCCAGGAAAAGACGAGGGCCGAGGAAGAACAAATCTACCTCGACCCCCGTATCTCATTTAATGAGATTGACCAGTATTTCTTCTCAGGATGCGCCTGTGCCTATTTCCAGATTGCCACGGACATCTACACCGATCTTAGGTATAACCCCAGTGAGTGGATGACATAATTACAAGCCTTTTAGTGATGATTAAATAATAAGTTGGTACGATTTTGCCTTAGTTTGCTGAGATGTTTTGGAGTTGTTTCTGAAGGCGCATAGCGGGCTATGTAACTGAAGAACAGCTTCAAAATAGCCAACAAGATAAGGCAAAAGCGAGAATACTTATCAAAACAATTTATTCCAAATTATTTTTTAATCATCACTTAATTGCCATTTGTTTGGTTAAGTCAAACAGAATGTCTATATTTGCGAAGGAATAAAGCGCAGTATGTTCAAGAGAGATATTTTCATACCCTACGAAGGTGAGGGTCCGTTGCCCGAGAAGAACCAGGTGATCTATGTCGAGACCGAGTATAACGAGTTGGTCAACAAATACATAGAGCGGAAGAACCATACCGTTGCCCGCTATTTCTCTGATGAGGGTTTGCAGTTTATCTTTCTGCCTATCGTTTGCCGATTCGTCACGAGGGCATATCTCCATTACCTTACGGGGTCATCGTCCGTCAACTCCATCGATCCCGTTCAGGCGCTTGCCACACTGCTCCCTGTCAGGATCATTCAGCGCATCACCTGTCCCACCCTGGTTCATTACTCCTATAAGGACAAGGGATTCTACCTGGCAGAGATCGACACCAGGCATGACGAAGCCGTGGTGGATACCTTCTTCAAGCTCAATGCTCAGCTCTATGGTCGTAAGCTGAGGCCCTCACAGCCACAAATCTATACACAGGATACTGGTGATGATTTCTTCACAAGCAGTAGTGTGAGTTATAGTGTCTGTGAGGAAGAGGATGCCGATTTGGCAGCTATCAGTCAGTTTCTACGGGGTCAGAATGGCAATGGCAAGGATGACTACATCCAGTTTGCACCAAAGTCCTGGGAAGAAACATACGAGAAGAAAAGGGCAAACAATGGTGACTGGTACAGCGAACGTCATGTTTCTACCCTGAGCCACATCTACAATCTCTTCTATGCCGACAAGGACAGCGAGGAGATCAACAAGCTCAACTGTGCCTTGCTGGATGGTATGCAGCGCATCATGGATGCCCTCAAGAAGCAGGGTATCAGCAGGCAACTCCTGTTGCGTATCCTCAACACACAGCAGGCTCCAGGCAGACTCATCATCCGCCAGGGTCAGCTCATACTGCCGGAGATGGATAACACGGAGATCAAACTCTCACCCCTTGACAAGGCCCTGTATATCTTCCTGCTGAAGCATCCCGATGGTGTCTTCTTCAAGGACATGCTTGATTATGAGGAGGAACTCTACCAGATATACCGTAGTCTCTCACCTCGTATCAACACGCTCCGTCTGCGCCTTACCATCAAGCGCTTCATCCTCCCTACAGAGAACCTGATGAACGTCAGCGTCAGCCGTATCAAGAAGGCCTTCTCTGCCGTCCTCGACGAGGGCGTTGCCCATCATTACATCATCAAGGGCGTAGCGCGCGAAGCCAAATACATCTCCCTTCCCCGTGACCTTGTGGTTTGGGAAGAATGAGCCAATTGCAAGGCTTGTAATCGGGATTTGTTTGGTGGATTCAGAGAGACGCATTAACTTTGTATAAAAAAGTATGAAAGTCCTCATCCGATCTATATCGTTGCTCTTACTTGTCGGAATACTATATGTTATCTGCATGTTTTTAAAGCTGATTATGCCAAAGAAGAAATTTGGCAATTGGTTCACGAGGATTACCACCTTTGTGGATCCTCCAGATTGTTGAATCAGCAATATAGAAGACATGGCACATCAATTGCAAGGCTTGCAATTGAGATTTGTTTGGTGGATTCAAGAAAAGGTTGTACCTTTGCCATCGATTCCAAGAGACTGGCTACGGTCTGACCCTGTTGGAATGCGCCCCCATCTTTGTTCTAAAGGTGGGGAGTTTATTTACCGAATGTTAGCGAACATATCTTTCTTCAAATCGGTTTGCCTCGTCAATGTCTTGGTCGCAACCTATTCCGTTTCTCAAGCAGTAAATGTAATTGGTTTGAGCGTGTTCTTCACCTAATTCTCCGGCCATTCTCCACAACTCTATTGCTTCGCGTTGATCCTGTGCTACTCCATGCCCGTTCCAATAGCATTGCCCTAGATTGAAGGCTGCGGTGGGGTCTCCAATCCGCGCACCCTCCTTGAATAGTTCAAAGGCTTTATCGTAGTCTTGCGGGAAACCATTAGTTCCGTTATAATAGTTTGTTGCATCTGCCTGTTTTGCCAGAATCTCCCTGCCAACCTCTGTGAAGATGGTCCCCCTGTTTCCTTGATGTATCAGTTTCCTTTTCATATATCATGCTATTCGGTGAAATGAAGGAAAGAAGGCATCTCGCTAACTATCCAGTCTGAACGATTCCTATCGTCCTAGAAAGTAGGAATACCTTCTTTCGAATTTGTCACCGGAGGTCGGCACTACCCCCATCGTCCACTCTAATGAGTACGCCATGAGCCGACTTAATGGTCTTGATGACGATGCAAAGGTACGACAATCTTTCATTCCCGCCAAATCTTTTTCAATTGCAAGGCTTGTAATTGAGATTTGTTTGGTGGATTCGGGAAAAGATAGTACCTTTGCCATGAACTGGCAATACTCCTGAATTTTCGGTTGAGTCGCTCGTAGCCTCATTTGGTTTTCCATTTGAGGCTTCGTTAATATTATGGCCTACAATAGAGTATGCAATTTTCACA
>DCHV01000005.1 GCA_002314945.1 Prevotellaceae bacterium UBA1743 | reverse complement strand
TTCCTAATTTCCTAATTTCCTAATTGTCTAATTTCCTAATTGTCAAATTTCCTATTTTCCCGATTTTACAAACTCATTCGTTTTCTCATTGTAGGTAACCCATCCTCGGTGTTTCCATTGCCGAACAAGACTGCCAGCTTTGGTATAGTCGATGCCGCGCTTGATGTAGATGGCGACCACATCGTTCATCGTGAAGGTCTCGCCTAATTGATCATAGACAGGCGATGACGCTTTCTTTTGTGTGGCCACATTCCGCATGGCCATGTTCTGCGCCTCGCGCATGGGAATCTCCCATTTCGAGCGCATGTAGTGCAGTTCCACCTCGGCCCAGTAGTTGAACACCCTGCTCACCATTTTCTTTGTGCGAGAGTCCTTCTTGCCCCACAGATCGTAGCAGAGCATGGCAAACTTGAATGCTTTCACACAGCTGCGCTTTCGCAGGGTGGAGAGTTGTTCGTTGGCATCCTTTTCGGCCTCCTTCAGTTTGGCTGTCAGCCATTGCTGCATATCATCACGGAGGAACTCCATGTCCAGTTGCCGCAGCGTGTTGAACGAGAAGTCATATTCCGTCTCCGTCTCGCTGCCATCGCGTATAATACCGTTGATGTCCATCAGCGTACCGTCGCCGTAGGTCAGTGCGTTCAACCGATCGACCGTCTTCTTGATGCGTAGCCATTCGTGGGCCGTGAACTCCTTCCATTGCTGCACGTCGGCAAACTCCTGGTTCAGGATGGGGATGTACGAGAAGCGGGTGACAAGACCGTCCTCCAGATTGGTGAAGAACTTGTCTATCTGTCCTTCCGTGCAAGTGGCAAGCAACTGCGGATAAATCCTCACGTTGCCGCTGTACGCATTCGTACTCATGAACTGCTGCCCGTAGAACTCATTGTCCCACGCCACGCGATACATATCAGAGAGATCACCCCTCGACTTGTTCTTCGCGTTCTGCGCCCATGTATCGAACTCCGGTACAATCTGCAGCCAGTGATAGGGGCCTATGAACTCCTGTCGCTCGCAGATGTCACCCACCGAAGCGCGTGCCATGAAGATACGTTGCTTGGGTTGTGGCATACGGCCCAGGTTCTCGTTTGCACCTTTCACACGGCTTTTCAGGTTGAAGTCCCTGCGTGCATCCCATCCCAACTTGTCGCGATAGCGAGCATCTGCGAGGAGGGGTTCCAGTCGTCTGATGAAGCTCTTTCCACAACTCTGCCCTGCATAGATGAGGTTATACACCGTCGTACTCATGGGAGCGCCATCGAGATAGTTGCTGCGTACCGTCGTGTCGAGCATACCCAAGACGGGTTGCAGGGCAGCCAGTACAGGCAACTTGAAGTAGTAAGGGGCGATGCGCCAGTATTCACGCATGATGGGCGGCAAGGTAGGACATTTCGCTATAACGAAATCCCTATAGAAAGCATCCTCTTGTGAAGTTTCATCGAATTTGAAGGACTCCATATCGGGCATCTCCTCCAGATAGCCGTTCTCCTTCATCCAGAAGTAGAACGTCTTCGGCAGGTTTTCGCCATGACGCTTCTCACACGCCCAGATACATTGCGCCATTGTTTCGGTATCTGGCTTTCCCAGGTTGGGTAGGATGGCATGTAGCACCCCGGGCATGTTGCCGCACAGATTACGGAAATTCTTGGTCAGTTCCATGTAGAAATGATGTCTCTCGCCCTCGGGTACCACCAAGTTGGGATAGGACTTGCGTGTATATTCCTCGGCAATCTTACGCAAACTATAGCCTTTGTAAGATGTTTTTGCATAGAGGGCATCATTCTGCTGAATTTCCTGTAGTGTAATCTCGTGCTGCGTGTCCATGGGTGCAGGAGTTCCCTCCACCATATTCACTTTCACGGTTTCTTTCTGACGTTCCACAAAGAAAGCATCTACCTCATCCACCTGCCACAGCCCTTCCTTGGGTGCGGCTTCGATGGCTTTTACGGGGTCGCTGCCGATTTGCCGAGCAAAACGCTTTACATCTTCTGCATCGTAGGAGGGCAGAGAACAGAACTTGCCCTCGTCGTCCGTCTCGGTCAGAGTGGAGTCCCAGTACAGGACATCCGACTTGATGGTGATAACACTCAGACGGGTTGTGTCGATACAACTCCTGTCTATCTGGCAGATGGGCAATTTCAGTTTCCGACATACATAGACGGCGGAAAGGAGGCGGGGGAGCCCCGGTATCTCGTGAAAGATAAGACGGAGCCCTGTTCCCGAAATAGTGATATACGCAAGGATGATTCCTTGCTCCCTGAAAGCCTCTGCGCGTTGGCCAAACTCCGCCTTATACTCACATGCTTCTTCGTAGGAGTGGAACACATGGTCCAGATCCACCATCACAAGTCCGTTGTCCTCGAACTGAGCCGAGAGACGTTGTGTCATGCCAGGCAGGTTGTGGCCCATGGGAGTGAAAGCAGGGGTGCGCATTTTCATTCGGGCTTCACCCGACCTGAATCCGCTCACGTGATTTGCGCTTTCCTCAAACTCCATTTGATCCACAAGTTCGTCCAGTGTCACTTGTCTCTTGTATAAGACCGAGTTAGGAATAGATGAGTATAATTGGAATTTGTACTTGTTCATGCTTCGATGTATTGCAGTTCAGTCAATGCCTTTTTCAGTTTCTTGATGGCGATGTCCAGCTGACCTATTAGCAGCTCTTCGTTTTTCATACTGATGTTGATACGGGTCCGTTTCGTTCCGCGTACGATGGAGAAATACTTCTCGCTCCATTCCGTCTTCACTGGGCTGTCGCCCGTTTCCGTTTTTGTGGGATGGAAGTGGTAGTCCCCAAATTCATCCACCCAGAACTTACCTCGCTGTTCCAATCCTTTTGGCAGCGCCCCTTTCTTTGTTTCCTCGGTTACCCTACCGATGTCTTTTCGCTTTGTCATAATTACGTTTTCTTTTTGTTAGTAAATATTCGTCAGGAGATCCGAGGGTATAGTCGACATCACCCACTGCCTTTCCCGAGCCCCTCTTTTTCAGAAGGACACGGCAAAGGTAGGGGCATAAAAAAGTACCGCCAAGAAAAAATTTGGCGGTACAACGATGGGATAATGAATTGATAAAGGTTAGATAAAGGTCAGCTAACGATTAGATAAAGGTTAGGTTTGAAAATACCGGTTTTTACATGTCGAAAAGTAGTTCGGCGATGTTCTTGTATTTGAAAAAAGTGGTTCTGTCCTTTATGGGCGAATCATTTTCATCCCATTCCTCCGGCTTCTTTCGGAATGACAGCACATTCAGTGTGGCTAAGTCTTTTGTATTGATTGTGATCTCGGGAAATAATCGTTTGAGTATTTCTGCGGCTTTTTCGAAATCACCCTCTGGCACCAGTTTCTCGATCATCATGTATTTACATACTGGGAACCACAACCGCCCGTTGTCAATTCTGCTTTTTATATGTTCAACCTTCTCTTTGAGCAGTTCCTCTGTCAATGGAACTTTCTTCTCTTCCTTCGTGGTGGAGTTTACGATTTTCAGTCCACCGTTTTCGATGAAGTCACCTTTTACGATGACCATTCCTCCTTCTTTTACTTCCATGATATTTTAGTTTTGTGTTATTTTCAATCCTCCGCAATTTATCATATCTCCGCATACCACAGACAGTTTGCCTATCACCAACGTATAGTCGCGGCTCTTGTCCCCCTTCTGCATCAACTGGCACAGGATGCAGTTACGCATCACGAGCAGCGAAAGCAGCTGCCGTAGTTTCTCGCGTGGTATGTTCGTGTAGTAGGACAGCACGAGCAGGCGATTCAGTTCATCCGTATGCCGGTGCAAGCCCTTGGGCAGATCGCTCAGTTTCTGTTCCACCGTCTCCAGTCGTGCGTTCAGGTCATCCGTGGAATAGTGCGCCATTCCTTGCTTTCCCTTCTTGTGGTCGCATATCAGCATGGAGCAGTTGTCGCGCGACACGAACTCAGGAAACCAACCTTTCAGAATCTCGTTCTGTGTCTTTTCCGTCCTTCGCTGCGTGCTGGCCCATTCGATTTTGTTCTTCCATTCATCCAAGAGGGGGTCGTGTTCCATCTCCATGCAGAATGCAATGTCATTCAGTTTGGCCGTCATCTCCACGCTCATGTCGTAGCGACAGGCCAGGGCAAGGCGCTCAATAAGGTTCTCCACCATGCTGCCACGTTGCTTCATCTGGGAGATATTCTGTAGTTCCAACAGCAGCGCGTTGGCACAATCCTCTGCCTCCCTCCATTCGCGAATGTCGTGCAATACAGGGCCATCGTACTCCCATGAATCCCACTCCTCGTCTGCTTTCAGCGGCTGCACCAAGTCAAGATCCACCATCGCGGTATAGCGTAGGATCTCGGTGTGGCCCTCGCGCTTATACACCTCCTTGAAATGCGCATTCAGGAAGCCATATCGGTTGATCATAGGCAAGATATAGCGCACATCATCGCTGTTCACCGAGCCGATGCACTTCCCATCTATGCAAGCCGTCATGCACAGGTCATCATACAGGTTACTCGTATCGTGGCTGATCAAACAATCCTTCCGCTCACTTGCCAAGGTGCTCAGCCATTCCTCCATCGTAATATCGTCAGGCTTACGGAAACGAAGCCCCACAATCTGAATTTCTTTATTGATTAACATAAATTGGTTCTTTTAGTTGGTTTACTAATGGTTAATACACACTATTAGAAAGAAAAAAAGCGTGGGGCTACTCATCGCAAACTGACTGGGATGATTTGGCTCTCGACCCACAGAACAACAATTTTCACCCCAAGCTGTAATACATACAACATTGGGGCCTGATTGCATTGTCCTGTTATCCGAGAGCCATTTCAGTCAGATTCTGCAACAAAGCCTACGCTTCGATTCAATTCTAATCTGAGGGCAAATTTAGGGAATAGAAATGAGACAACAAAAGATTTTAGGGGAAAATGTGGGGGAGGATGATAAAAAAGGGCTATCTTTGCATTGTGATTTAATTTATAGTCCCTATATATCTATAGCCTCTATAGCAAGAAGTAATTACCCCTGAAACTCAACCTCGCGATGCCAGACATTCCATATAAGCCAGGGCAAGTTCTTCGGAATCCTGCCAATTGGAAGAACCTTCGCTTCTATCAGAAGATGGACGCGTTATTCCAGCTGACGTTCATTTTCTGTCAGCGTTTTCTCCCTAAATATGGAGATCGCACCGTCGATCAGATGATACAGGCTGCGCGCTCGGGTAAACAAAACATCATTGAAGGATCGGAGGATGGCAAGACCTCTACCGAAATGGAACTGAAACTACTCAATGTGGCACGGTCGAGTGTGGGAGAATTACGGGAGGACTATCGCGACCATATCAATAACTATCACCTGAAACTATGGGATAATGAACACCCTCGATTCCAGCTCATGCAGGACTTTACAAAGACGCACAATCTACCCGAGGAATATCTGGGTTTTGCCACGAAATGGAGCGAAGAGGAATTTTGCAACATCTGCCTTACGCTGTGTTATCAGATCGATGCCATGATGAACAACTATCTGATGAACCTCGAACGTGAATTTGTCACCGAGGGCGGCATAAAGGAGCGGATGCACAAAGCACGCACTGGCTATCGGCAGGGACAGGACGAACGATTGCGGCAGCTGGAAGCAGAGTGCACACAATGGAAAACAGCCTACAACGAACTGAAAGCACGCGCCCTGGCTGCCTATAACACTCAGCAGGAAGAGATACGCAGACTGAAAGCTTTGTTGGGCGAGCAATGAATCCACCCCGGAAATCGGTGGATTCATACAACATTAATCTGAGGGCAAATTCAGGGAATAGAAAACGAGACGACAAAAGATTTCTGGGAAAATTGTGGCGAAGGATGATGAAAAAAACTTATCTTTGCAGAGAATATGCATAGTTTCACCTTGAAAAGGTAGATATGACAATAAATGAAATATACGATATAGGGTTACGAGGACCTGTCCCTGTGATTCAAGGGCAGAATCAATTATTACCCTCCAAAGATTAAAATATGTCTGAAAAGAAAGAATTTATATCTACCCGAAAGGGTATCAAATATCTTGATTTGTTCGCTGGTGCAGGAGGCTTCAGTGAAGGTTTTATGCAGGCTTATACGGATGATAAATATTATGATTTCAGGCTTGCAAGTGATATAAACGAGAATTGTGAGTTGACACATAGAGTAAGATATAACAAGATGCTCGGTCTTGACACAAAGTTTATATGTCAGGATATTATGGAAGACACATTCTTGCCAAATCTTTTAAAGGAAATTGGAAATCAAGAGATAGATGTAATCACAGGCGGTCCAAGTTGTCAGTCTTTCAGCCTTGCCGGCAGAAGAAAGAAACTTGACAAACGTGATGACCTTTTCTACCACTACTTAAAAGTAATTAAGGCTCTTCGCCCTAAATACTTTGTGATGGAGAATGTTAAGGGTATTCTTACCAAGGATGAAGGCAGAATCAAAGAACGCATTTTGAGAGAAATTCGCTCCATCGTTGATGATATGAAGATGGCACAACTCTATTGTTATCTTGACGACAATCTGAAGGGAATGATTTCACCTTCGTTATATTCGGCTCTTTATACTCGTATGTGTATGGAAACGGCTGACGCTGACTGGAATCAAATGAATGAGATGTATTTCAACAATCTTGATCAGCAGTTGAAGGAGGTAACAAAGAACTTGCCCTATAATGTAAGCAAGAGCAATGAGGCAGTTAACACTATACGACATGGTCTTATTCTCTTAAAAATGAGAAAGGAACGTGACGAAATTCGTAAGCAGGTTATTCAATTGAAGACCTCGGCACACATTGACAATGATACTTTTGTTGATGGGTATAATGAAATTGTTGAATCTATTTCCGACGAACAGATACTTGACAATATTTTGAATGCTGTTGATAGTGTTGCAGAAATGGGCAAATGCGAGAAAGAGGCAAAGGTGTTGAAGAAATCATTAGAAATACTGACCGCCACATTTGATGAATGCATAGACTTTATTAGAGAGCAGTTCGCTGATAATGAAAAACTTCTCGTTTGCTTTGAAGAAATGATGAGCGAAATACGACTATACAACATCACAGAACCTATGGTGTTGTTGTCATCCAACTACGGTGTTCCTCAAAACAGAGAGCGTGTTGTTTTTATTGGATGTCGCAACGATCAGGAACTTATTACCGAGATACCTGCTACTGTAACAGAAGAAGAAAAGGTAAAGGTATATGAGGCTCTTTGGGATATGGATATGGTCGGAAATGGCGATACCGCTACCAAGTATAAGAAACCGAAGCTTATTCCTGAGTATGAGACAGAAAAAAAGACTCGTGCCATACAAGGTGAACCAGACGAAAGAGGATTGCTGTTTTCTGAATGGTCAAGAATAGGAAGACTTGGGCATCGTTTTGTGTTTGATGAGGAACCTTTTTATATTCCAAATATGAGCGAGTTGGAACAACCTCGTAAATACCAACATTTGGAACTCTTCAACCATCAGACAAGCCTTCAAAATGATACAGTTCGAGAGAGATTGAAGATTATTGCAAAGCATAAAGATTATGACCTCGCAAAAACAGAACTGAAAGAAAAAGGGTTGGATTCTCAGAAACGCAACTATGTTGTCCTTAATCCATTAGGTCAAAGCCCAACTGTTTGTACTATGCCTGATGACTTTATTCATTATGCCGCGTATAGACCTATGACAGTTCGTGAAATGGCTCGTCTTCAAAGTTTTGATGATTCATTTGTTTTCCAAGGTAAACGTCAGACAGGTGGCAACAACCGTCAGAAGGAAATTCCACAATATACTTTGGTAGGCAATGCCGTACCACCTCTGATGGCACGTGCTATTGCGAATACATTGTTACAACATATAAAGTAAGGGAGGTAATATATGGTAAATATGCGTCCATTCACAGCGTTTGAACAGAAGAACCTCAAATTTCTGGTCAATCATAATGTCAAGTTTACACAGGTTGAGATTACACCAACTGGACTTGGAAAAGGCATTCTTGACTCAACTGCACCAATGAGAGCATACTTTCTTGAAGAGGGAGTACATGACTATTCAGAGCAGTTACAAGGTCGGGAATTCAAACAAATGCGTAATGCGATCATCCTTACAGCAGATAACCAGTGTATAACTCAGGCTTCCTTCTACCGCCCGAACACAAAGAAAGGTGATCCTCGTATGTGGATATACAAATTGGGCTCATACACAGAGGGTAATGACATACATGTGCTATTCTATTTTGCTGATAACTTGTATTCTATCAATATTACCCGCATTGATATTGAGAAGTGCTACA
>DCHV01000033.1:957-19702 GCA_002314945.1 Prevotellaceae bacterium UBA1743 | reverse complement strand
TGGGCACGTGGTCAGGCATGGGGCCTCTATGGATTTACTATGATGTATCAGATGACTGGTCGGTCGGAATACTTGACACAGGCTTCCCACGTGGGTAACTATCTGCTTACGCGTAGCAACATGCCTGAGGATCTGGTGCCCTATTGGGACTATGACTGCCCTGATATCCCCAACACGATTCGCGATGCTTCCTCGGCCTCTATCATGGCTTCTGCCTTCCTGCAGCTATCGTTGCTGGATGCCAAGAAGAGTAGCTCACATCGTTGGATGCAGGCTGCATGTAAGCAGCTCTCATCTCTTTCCTCCGAAGCCTATACGGCGAAGCCGGGTGAGATGGGCGGTTTCATACTGATGCACAGCACGGGTAGCGTACCCCATAAGTCGGAAATGGACGTACCCCTGAGTTATGCCGACTACTACTATGTGGAGGCTCTGTTGCGCCTGAAGCGAATCTTGAGCAATTCTTCCCTGGCAGCTTCACGCAACCTGCCCATCGAAATCTATCAGGCCTCTCCCATGACGAAAGTGCTGTCATGTGAGACGGAGTTCACGGATCACAAGGATACGTTGCATGTGGCACGAGGCGAGAACGCGGTATTCCAGTTTGTTATCACTTCATCTCAGGATCTCTACGACCTGAAGGCTCAGGTGAACAATGCCGGTCTCGGAGAGGTGCGTACAGGTTGGTTGCATGATGTATATTCAGGCATCGAACCCAAGGATGCGGATGACATGATTGTCTCGCCTGACAAGACGTTCCCCGACCCAATCATAGACGACCATCGTGAGGCGCTGAATGCAAAGGATCATAAGACGGTATGCGTTGACATCGACATTCCACGTGATGCCACTCCGGGCTTGCACAAATGCAGCATAACTATCGAAGCACAACGTAAGGGAAAGGTTGTAAAAACGAAAAAGAACTTCTTTGTCAAGGTGTATCCTGTGACTCTGCCCGAGGAACAACAGTTGAAGGTGGTCAACTGGTTTGATGCTGGACTTTGCAAGTTTATGAATAATGGCGTGCTGTCCGACAAAGATCCGTTGTATTTCGACTTCATCCGTCAGATTGCCGAGACGGGGGCACGATACGGCCAGAACTGCTGGTTGATGAACGTCAAGCCCGAAATCGTGTTGACCGCTGACAAAAAGGATTTCAGACTCGATTTCACCACCTACGACAAGATTATGGACATCCTGATCCAATATGGCAACCTGAAATATGTATGTAACGGACATCTGGGCGGTAGGACCGGATCGGATTGGAGTAGCCCCATGGGGTACCACATCACGAGGGTGGAAAACGGCGAATTGGTAAAGGAATTTGTCGGTCACGAAGATCCTAAGTTGCCGGTATTCATCCAGAAGTACTTCTCGCAGTTGGAGGCCCATTTGCGTGAGAAGGGTTGGTTGGAAATCAGCTACCAGCACATAGCCGACGAACCGGAAGGCCCCGGCACCATTAGCCAGCAGTCGTGGACAGCTGCAGCCCAGATGGTAAAGAAGGCTGCCCCTGGATTGCGCACCATCGATGCAAGTAGTCAGATTATCGAGGATCAGGATGTAAGCGTCATCCTGCTTGGCGGCAACATCGCCACTATGCCTCCCGTTCCAGAAGGAAGCGAACGCTGGCTCTACACTTGCTGCTTCCCCCAAGGTAAATTCGCAAACAGATTCATCCAGCTTCCCCTCATCAAGACGCGCATCCTGCATTGGCTCAACTATCGCTACAACGAGGTCGGGTATCTGCATTGGGGTATGAACGTTTGGCATCTCTGCCCCGATCCTAACTTCGACGTGACAACCACGATTTCTCCATGGCCAGGAGGAGATACACACATTATATATCCTGGTTATCACAAGATCTACCCCAGTATCCGTCTCTGTACCATGCGCGACGGAATCCGCGACTATGAGTTGTTGAAGATGGTAGAGGCTGTCAATCCCGAAAAAGCCATGGAACTGAGCTCCAAGATTATTCTGGGTGCCTTCGAGTACAATACGGACGTGAATCATTTCATGGGAATACGTCGTCAGATACTGGAGTTCCTGAGCAACCGGCCAAATAAGCAAACGAGAATACACCAATAAACAAGGGGCAACACCGAGACGTGTTGCCCTTTTTTTCGTATCTGCCAAGTATAGGTCTCTTGTCTTGTGATACCTGTTCGAAGGTGTTCATCCTTGAAAATCAAATAATCATTTGTTTTTTCGGACGTTTAATCGTACCTTTGTGGCAAATAATATAGTATTTGTATGAAAAAAGTTTTGTTTTTGCCCCTTATGGCATTTCTCTTGGCGTCTGTAGCCGAAGCACAGAAGTTTGAACCAGGAGTCTTGTATGAGATTTCCACCCTTTCCGGTTTGTCGATGGACAACCGTGGGTCGTATTATCAAGAGAGTCTTCTGTATGCCTCACAACCGGTCGAAGGGAAAAGTTCGCAGATGTGGGAGATCCTTTCAATAGGAGGAGACACTTGCCTTTTCAAAAGTCCACTCACACAAATGGGTATTGACTACTCGGGAGAGGGGAACAAGGTATGTCCTGTGCTACAATGGAATGCATTCGCTGGCAACAAAAATCAATTGTGGGTTCTGACTGAACAATCGGATGATTCCTATACACTCACAAGCGTGGTGACAGGGTACAATATGGGAATCAAGGATGTAAAAGGCGAAAAAGATCCCGTGGTATTCCAGATGCTTCCCGATGCGCAGGACAAGGGCCAACGATGGATGATACGCAAGGCAAAGGGTACGTTTGATTTCGAACTGAACAAGACTTCCAGTAAGAACGATTGGGAGAATGAACATGTCTTTGCTATCAATAAGTTGGACGGACATGTCACCTTCGTTCCATACGCCTCTACGGATGAAATGATGGCGGATCCAGCCTATCGCCGGGCATGGGAATATCCCAGTTCGAGTCTCTATCGACTTCTCAATGGCGACTGGAAATTTCATTGGTCACGTTGTCCCGAGGAACGACCCATGGATTTCTGGCGCAAGGACTTCGACGATAGTACATGGGAAACTATTCCTGTTCCTTCTACAATTGAGACTTTGGGATATGGTACTGCCATCTATTCCAATGCCAACTATCCTTTCCGTTGCAACCCTCCTTTTATCCAGCCAACCATTGGATACACTTCCGAGGTGGAACGCAATCCGATTGGTTCATATCGCAAGGACTTTACGCTCCCCGAGGATTGGGATGGTAAGGAGGTCTTCATTCATTTCGACGGAGTAGCCAGCGCTATGTATGTGTGGGTGAACGGACGTAAAGTGGGATACAGTCAGGTTTCTACGAGCGATGCCGAGTTTGATATCACACCTTACGTGCATCGTGGCAAGAATACGGTAGCTGTAGAGGTGTACAAATGGTGCGATGGTAGTTTTATCGAGGATCAGGATATGTTCCGATTGATGGGTATTCTGCGTGACGTGTATCTCGTGGCTACACCCAAACTTCATGTTCGTGATGTGGTGCTTTCTTCACGATTTGGGAATTCATTAGACAAGGCGAGCCTCGAAGTTTGTGCTGAATTGCTCAATTCGGGCAAACGGCAGGAGGTAGGTAGCGTGCAGGTTACCCTACTTGATGCAGAGGGAAAACAGGTGGCAAAATCTACACAGGATGCAACTCCAATCAAAAGTTCCGGGAAAGCTCAAGTGAAATTGTCACTTGATGTGGATGCACCTTGTCTATGGAGTGCAGAGACCCCTTACCTCTATACTGTACAGATTGCCTTGCTTGACAGGGAGGGTAATACTATCGAAGCTCTTTATCAGCAACATGGTTTTCGACAGATTACACTTGTGGATAACAAGGTATATATCAATGGCAAGAAAGTTGTTTTCAAGGGAACCGACCGTCACGAAATGCACCCCAAGTATGGACGTACTCTGCCTGTGGAATGTATGATTCAGGATATTCTGATGTTCAAGCGTCATAATATCAATCTGGTGCGTACCAGCCATTATCCCCAGAGTCCAAAGACTTACGCCTTGTATGATTATTATGGTGTGTATGTGATGGACGAGGGTGATGTGGAGTGTCACGGATGTACGGCTATCTCGGATGTGCCTTCTTGGGAATCGGCATACGTGGATCGTGGAGTGCGTATGGTTTGCCGCGACCGAAATCATCCATCTGTCGTATTCTGGTCGTTGGGGAACGAATCGGGCAAGGGTTGTAATCTCTTGGCTGAATACAAGGCCATCAAGAGCATGGATGATCGTCTGGTGCATTACGAGGGTGATAGCGAGATCGTGGATATGGATAGTGAGATGTACCCCTCGCAGGGAGGTATCAGAAAACTGGATAAGAAGCCCAACGGGAAACCCTATTTTATCTGTGAATATGGTATGTCAGGCGGTAATAGCTCCCTCAATGCCAAGGAATATATGGATTACATTGAGTTTGAGTCGGAGCGCATGATAGGGGCTTGTGTGTGGGATTGGAACGACCATGCCATCAATCGTCCTAGCTATCCTGCCGACCATTTCTATTATGGAGGCGGTTTTGGCGATGCTCCCAATGATGATGACGATTGCTGTCAGGGACTTGTTACTCCCGACCGAAAGGTAACGCCCAAATTGCTTGACCTGAAGAAGAATTACCAATATATCACTCTTGCATGGCAAGGCGATGGTAAGTTGCAGTTACACAACCGCTATACCGACTATAATCTGTCGGAATTTGTGCTGCATTATCAGGTGGAGAAGGAAGGCGTGATAGTAAAGGAAGGTGAAATGTCTCTTCCCAACTGCAAGCCAGGTGAAAAGGTAATGTGCCAGTTGGAGAATTGTCCTTCGGAATATGAGGCAGGCAAAGAGTATTTCCTCACGATGAGCGTCCGTCTCTCCCATGATATGTTGTGGGCAGACAAAGGCCATGAGGTAGCTTCCGAACAGGTGGCTCTGAATGAGGTGGAACGTATGGAACTGCCTACTCTGAACAATTGTGGTGACAAACCGCTACAAGCCTATTACCAAGGTCGTCGCTATCTGACGATAGAGAACCCCACTTTCCGTTGCTGTTTTGATTCGAAGAATGGAAAGATGATTTCGCTTCGTTATGAGGGACGCGAGATGCTCTTCTGTCAGATGGGTCCGCAACTCAATTGGTATCGTTCCATCAATCCCGATGAACAGGAATGGATAGACACTCAATATGAATTGCTTGACTTCTCGTGGGAGAAGGCCGAGGATAATATGTCTGTCACCGTGAACGTTTCTTTGGTAGCTAAGGTGGGTGAGCAGGATGTACCCCATACGCTAAAATATACGTTGTACGCATCAGGCGTAGTGGATGTGGATGCCTCATTCCAGACAGCTGATGATTTCGACCTGCCTCGATTGGGACTTGAAATGCATCTCAATCCCCAATTGGAGCAGTTGCAATGGTTCGGACGTGGCCCGATGGAGAACTATCAGGATCGAAAGAATGCCGCATACGTGAGTCTCTATCACTCCACGGTGGAAGATATGCGCGAATGGTATGTCCGATCTCAAACGATGGGTGAACGATGTGATGTACGCTACCTCATACTGAAGGATGATTCGGGAAAAGGTATCCGTTTTACGGCTGGTCGTACATTCGATTTCTCCGCATTGCATTATACCGATCCCGATTTGTGGCAGGCACGCTATTGCCACGAACAACCTAATATACATCGACCTGAGGTAGTACTTTGCCTCGATTGTATTCAGCGTGGCGTCAGTCGTTCGGAAGTACTTCCTCCCTACGAGATACAGAAAGGTACAACGTATAAATATTCGTTTAGAATAGAAAAGGAATGAGTTTGGAGGGCTGAACGGTTTGTTCAGCCCTTTAAACTTTTTACGATTTGCTTCATCATTTATTTAGGCTATGTGATAGTGCCCATGCGAAGCGTCCTTTTTTCTTTCTTGTTCCTTTGTTCCATGTATGTCATGGGACAAGTTGTTTCTAAGGATACATTAGAATTGAATGTTCGTGGGACAATATTTGAACATTCCACTCTCCAACCTCTTCCTGGGGCAAGTGTTAGATTGCTTGATGAGAAAGAGGTACTTGTGAGCGCTAATGTTACACAAAAGAACGGACAGTTCCTTCTACCTAAAATTCCTTCTGGCACCTACACTCTCAAGGTGTCTTTTATGGGTTACAAAGAACAGGCTTTTACACTCAAATTGCCTCGGAAGTCAGGCAACTTCAAGGTAGATGACATCCTCATGCGCGAGGAGGCTACTATGATGAAGGAAACGGTCATAAACGGTCAGATGCCTGAGATGACAGTAGTGGACGACACGGTACAGTACAATGCAGATGCATTCAAACTTCCTGATGGAGCTATGGTAGAGGAACTGCTGAAGAAACTGCCAGGTATCGTAGTGGATGAGGATGGTAATTATACGTGGAACGGAAAAAGTATCAGTCAGATATTGGTCGATGGAAAAGAGTTCTATGGAAATAATCGTGAACTGATCCTTAAGAATCTGCCTGCCGAGATAATAGATAAAGTGAAGGCATACGACCGACAGAGTGATATGTCACGTATCACGGGGATTGACGATGGTAATGAGAAAACAGTTCTCAATCTTGCTGTCAAAAAAAACAAGAAAAAGGGATGGATTGGAAATGCTTCTGGTGGTTATGGTACTAATGATCGTTATCAAGGAAGAGGTATGGCGAACTTGTTCAAGGGTGAACAGAAATTCTCTGCCGTAGCCAGCGCAAACAATACCGATGGAAATGGTATGAATAACCAGCAGAGTGGGGGACTCACACTTAACTATGAAAAGAAAAAGGTGCTGGAACTGAATGGAGGTCTTACAGGAAAATGGAATCAAGGAAAAAGTGAGTCTTCCTCTAACCGGCAATCTTTTGAGAATAAGAACGCAGCATACAGTAACAGTTATAACAGAGGTTCAAATCATAACAACAACTACAACCTTCATCTAAAAGTAGAGTGGAAACCAGATACGATGACCAATATTCTCTTTCAGCCAGAGTTTTCGTTGGGTACAGGTCGTAGTGAAGGAAACAACGAGAGTGCATCCTTTCGAGAAAATCCCTATGAGTACCCTGGTATAAGCGATCCGCTTGCACAAGTGGATTCGCTGGCCAAGAAGATTGGAGTGAACCATCGTATGGGAGCAAACCATAACGAGAGTGACAATCATAGTGGGTCCGCTTCGCTACAAATCAATCGCAAACTGCACAAGCCAGGTCGTAATGTCACTCTTAATCTAAACGGCGGTTTTGGTGCAAATGATGATCAAGGGAGTCAGTATAGTCAGGTTGATTACTATCGTATTTTAGCCATGAGCGGGTCGGACTCAATCTATCGGAAGACTCAGTTCAACAATTCGCATGGTCGTAATCATTCCTATGGAGTAAGACTCTCCTATACAGAGCCTGTGGGCGACCGCCTCTACCTGCAGATGAGTTACCGCTATAACTACCGGTTTACTGACCATAATCGTGCCGTAAGTTCCATTTTCGACCCATACAATACCCAGTATGGGGTGACACTCGACAATTTCCGTCAGATGAGTTTATATGCCACACCAGACGTGGCTCAATGCAACTATACGACCAATCACTATCAAAACCATGATGCAAGTCTGCAGTTGCGTATGGTGCGCACTCGGTATCGTCTTACAGCAGGAGTAAATGTACAACCTCAGATCAATCAAGTGGATTACAATAAAGGAGTCAAACACTACGACGTGCGGCGTAGCGTGGTAAACGCTTCACCTACCATAAATTTCCGCTATCGTTTCTCACGTGAGGAACAACTTGATTTTCGGTATGGAGGACAGACGGGACAACCCAGTATTACCAATCTCATTCCCGATACGTTGAGCAATGCCGATCCTTTGAATATCCGTCTTGGCAATCCCGAATTGAAACCTTCCTTCACACAGAATGTCGAGGCAAACTACCGCAAGAGTATTACAGAATTCCAACGATCACTTGCCGCCAGCGTCCAGTTTCATACAACCAGCAATAGCGTAAGCAATCGTACAGAATACAACGAGGAAACAGGTGGACGTGTGAGTCGTCCCGAAAATATAAATGGCAACTGGAATGGAAATGCAAGTTTCAACTACAATAGTGCATTCGTCGGTGACCAGCGTTTCAGGTGGAATACCAATACGCAAGGAAGTATGTCCAATGCGGTGGGGTATGTATATCGAAGTGCAAGCAAGGAAACACTCAAAAACCGTACGCGAGGTGTCCATGCCAGCGAACATCTACGCTTTACGTTCCGCAATGATTGGGTGGAAGTGAATACCGATGGCTCCTTTCGCTACAACCATAGCCGTAACAATAACAGTAGTGCAAGCAATCTGGATACCTATCATTTTTCGTATGGAGCAAGTGTGATGTTCCAGTTTCCATGGAATATGACCCTGGGAAGCGATATCCACGAACAGAGCCGTCGCGGATATTCCGATCAGGCTATGAATACCAATGAACTAATCTGGGGTGCCAACATTAGTCAGCGTCTTCTTCCTCGGAAAAACTTAACGATCTCCTTGCGCGCACATGATATCTTAGGACAACGCGACAACGTGAGTCGTCATATCTCGGCCACAAATCGATCAGATACTCGTACAGAAAGCGTTTTTAGTTACTGGATGCTCAGTATCAACTATCGATTTGGACGTTTCGGGGGAAAGCGCAGAAGACCTGATAACGAGAATATGGAACCACACATGGAGTTGGCTCATCCAGCTGAGATGTGAAAGTCGAAGGTCTTCGCAATCCGTTCGCAATCCGTTCGTAATCCGTTCGTAATCCGTTCGTATCACGGATCAGTTTTTTTAGAAAAAACATGACGGATGTTTTAGTGTTTGTGAAATTATTGGTAACTTTGCAATGAATGAAAATCGAAAATAACAATTTTGTATGAAGAGAAGTTTGATATTCCTTTTTGCATTTCTTTTGTCACTCCCCTTTATAGGGAAGGAAAAAAAGAAGTACGATGTAGCTGCTTACGTGTGGCCTGCCTATTACGATGATCCCCGATTTCAAGAGCTGGGCGTTTTTGCCGAACACAAGGGTGAATGGGAGGGAATCTGCAATTCCACTCCTCGGTTTGAAGGACATCGCCAACCTCGCGTCCCATTGTGGGGCTATTTTGACGAGTCTTCACCCAAAATGCAGGAAAAGATAATTCGTACAGCCACCAAATATGGAGTAAATACCTTTATCTTCGATTGGTATTGGTACGAAGGACGTCCTTTCTTGGAAGATGTGCTCAATAAGGGCTTTCTACAAGCAAAGAATTCCAAAAAGATGAATTTCTACCTCATGTGGGCCAACCATACGCTCAATACGTATATTGATCGTAATGAGCCGGACAAGAGTAAGGTGTATTGGCAGGGAGAGACAGACCGAAAGACGTTCGATTCGTTCACGGATCATTTGATAAATGACTATTTCAAACAACCCAACTACTATCGTATTGAAGGATGTCCTGTTTTCGCTATCTATGAGATCGGTACCTTTATTCGTGGTATGGGGGGAATAGAAGCTGCACGCGATGCCCTACAATCATTTCGCCAGAAATGTATAGACGCGGGTTTGCCGGGATTGCATCTTCAAGCTATCGTTTGGGCGGCTTTGCCTTCTACGTTGTCTGGTACACCAGGTGACAAAACGGAAACACAGGATCATACGGTTAATTATTTAGGCTTCAATAGTCTCACCAACTATCAGTGGTGCCATCTTGTGCCTACAGGTCGTGACTACCTTGATTGGGGAAACGAAGCCATTACTTTTTGGCAGAAGTATGATAGTGACTTCTCTGTGCCCTATTTCCCGCATGTTTCGATTGACTGGGATTGTAATCCACGTTATCCCGTTTCTTATCCTGTGTTGCCAGTTATTCATAATATCTCGCCTCAAAAATTCGAGAATTTCTTGCTCAAAGCACGAGAGTATGTGGATAGTCATCCCCAACAACCTCCCCTCATCACCATCAACGCATGGAATGAGTGGGCAGAAGGTAGTTATCTGGAACCCGATGAAGAGAATGGCTATGGGTTCTTGGAGGCTGTGAAGCGTGTCTTCAAATGACCTGATGAAACGACCTTTCCGTAATCTGATTTTTACGACTCTATCATCCTGAGGAATTCATCCTCACTTACGATACGTATGCCTAATTTCTGCGCTTTCTCCAATTTGGAGGGCCCCATGTTTTCTCCTGCAAGGATGAAGGAGGTCTTGGCGCTGATACTACCTACATTACGTCCTCCATGCTGTTCAATTAAAGCTTTGTACTCGTCACGACTATGGTGCTGAAACACGCCACTGATGACGATGCCTTGACCGGCCAATAAATCAGTTTGGGTAGAGAGTACGTCTTCCGATAGTTCCATCTTCACGCCCGCTTTTGCCAAACGTGAAACGAAATTACGGTTGTTAGTATCGTGGAAGTAGCGAATGATGCTCTCGGCCATTACCATGCCGATTCCATCCACTTGCAACAAATCGTCGATTGTGGCATCGGCAACTGCTTGCATCGTACGAAAATGACGTGCTAAAGTCTTGGCTGCGATTTCTCCCACAAATCGGATGCCAATGGCAAACAGTACTTGTTCGAATGGCGTGTGTCGGCTTTCGTCGATGCTGCGGATTATCTTGCGAGCAATATCCTCGCCTCCACCTTCTGGCGTAAGTATTTGTTCCGTGGTTAGGTTATACAGATCGGCTGCATCGTGAATGAGGCCCTGTTGAAACCAGTTATCCAATGTCTCTGGTCCAAGTGAATTGATGTTCATTGCTTTCCTGCTGATGAAATGCTCCATTCGACCCAATATGAGAGGAGCACATCCTGTTTCGTTGGGACAATAATGAGCTGCTTCTCCCTCGAAACGTACCAATTTTGTGCCGCACACAGGACAATGTGTGATAAAATGAATAGGACGAAGAGGATGTTCCTCTGTCTGTGCCACTCCCACTATCTTAGGGATGATTTCTCCTCCTTTTTCTACTAATACGCGGCATCCTTGATATAAATTTAGCTGCTGCATCACATCAGCGTTGTGCAAGGTGGCACGTCGTACAATAGTGCCAGCAAGTGGTACGGGATCCATATTGGCTACTGGAGTGATGATACCTGTCCGTCCCACTTGATATACCACTTGTCGGAGGGTGGTTTCTGCCTGCTCGGCCTGAAATTTGTAAGCAATTGCCCATCTTGGGCTTTTGGCAGTCAGGCCAAGATGCCGTTGCTGTGACAAGGAATTTACTTTCAGTACAATGCCGTCGGTGGCTACAGGTAAGTGCTGTCGTGCTTCATTCCAGTAGTCTATGAAATCATATATATCCTGTAGGGAATCAGCCAGTTTCATTTCATTGCTTACCTGGAATCCCCAACTGCGGGCTGCTTGCATGTTTTGGTAGTGTCCATCAAAAGGGATCTCGTCTCCCAACAAGTAATAGAGGTATGCATCCAGTCCTCGTGATGCTACCACACGACTATCTTTGCTTTTCAACGTGCCGCTGGCTGCGTTACGCGGATTGGCAAAAGGTGCTTCTCCTGTGTCTTCCCGTTGACTGTTCAGTTTCTGAAAAGAAGACCATGGCATTAGTACTTCGCCTCTTATTTCAAATTCATCCGGATATGACAAGTGTGAGGGTAATTGTAGGGGGATGCTGCGGATGGTTCGTACATTTGGCGTCACGTCATCACCTTGCACACCATCTCCGCGCGTTACGGCACGCATCAGAGTGCCGTGGCTATAATGGAGACTGATGCTAAGCCCATCAAATTTCAGTTCGCAACATACCTGAAAAGGTGCACCTCCCAGTCCTTCGCTTACACGTTGGTAGAATTGAGCAACCTCGGCACGATTGTAGGTGTTGGCAAGACTTAACATGGGGCGATTGTGAACAACTGTGGCAAACTCGTTGTTTAGGTCGCTTCCAACTCGTTGTGTGGGGCTGTTCGGATCGTACATGTCTGGATGCAGGGCTTCTAATTCCTGAAGTCGGTGCATCATTTCGTCAAAATCCTTATCCGACACAGTAGGCTGGTTGAGTACGTAATAGTTGTAGTTGTGCTGGTGTAACTTCGCCCTTAGGGAAAGGATGGTTTCCTGCTCTGTCATACTTTGAGTGTAAATTGTTATTGCAAAAATATAGCTAAAAACATTATGAGACAAGAAAACGTCTTAATTTTTTGTGCAAATCCTTCGTGTAATCGAACCTCTGAATTACGAATCAACGCTCAAAAATGCCTAAATATATTTGACTTCGTCGAATTTCCTCGCGACTCACCCAATCAAAAGTAAACTTTTGTTGGACTTCGCAGCTCGGAAATTTGGCGTTTTATTCGCTTAATCGTACCTTTGCCAACAAATTTAGAGATATGCGAAAGAAATTATTCATCACCTTGTGGATACTCATGATATTGGGCCTTGGCGTCTTGTCGTATGTATTCTACGGAATATTCACAGGTGCAATTGGTTATATGCCAGATTTTCAAAGGCTTGAGAATCCTGTTAATAAATACGCATCGCAGATTGTTTCATCTGATGGCGTACTTATGGGGACCTGGAGTTATAGTAGCGAAAACCGCGTTTTTGTTCCATACGAGTATCTGGCTCCTTCTACAGTACAAGCGCTGATTGCAACAGAAGATGTTCGTTTTTATGAGCATTCAGGCATTGATTATCGTGCATTGATACGTGCTATTGTGAAGCGTGGCTTTATGCATCAAAAGAATGCAGGAGGCGGTAGTACCATCACGCAACAGTTGGCGAAACAATTGTATTCTGAAAAAGCTTCTTCTGTGCTGGAACGTGCTTTTCAGAAGCCTATTGAGTGGGTGATTGCCCTGAAACTTGAACGTTACTACACTAAAGAAGAAATTATTACACTCTATCTCAATCAGTTCGATTTTCTTCATAATGCTGTGGGTATCAAAACGGCAGCACGCACTTACTTCAACAAGGAGCCGAATAAATTGTCTGTAGTAGAGAGCGCCACGTTGATAGGTATGTGCAAAAATCCATCCTATTTCAATCCTCGTCGTTTCGAGGAACGTTGCCGTGAACGAAGGAATGTAGTACTCACTCAGATGGTGAAGGCTGGCTATTTGTCTCGAACGGAAGCAGAGGGCTATTTTGATGAACCTATAGAACTGGAGTTTCGGCCTGTGGATCATAAGGAAGGAATAGCAACCTATTTGCGAGAATACCTGCGTCAGATTATGATGGCAAAGAAGCCTCATCGAGATGAATATGCTTCGTGGCAGAAACAACAATTCTATGATGATTCCTTGTCTTGGGATAATGATCCTATTTACGGATGGTGTAATAAGAATACGACGCGTGAAGGCAAACCTTACAATATCTATACAGATGGTTTGAAAATTTACACTACCATCGACAGTCGAATGCAGAAGTATGGCGAAGAAGCATTGACGTCGCACGTATGCAAGGATTTGCAACCTGCTTTCGACAAAGAAATGAAGAGTAACAAGAACCGTCCCTATGCTGCAAAGTTGCAGAAGAGCATTGCAGATAAACTCCTGAATAGGGCAAAGCGTCAGAGCGGGCGTTATGTGACCATGAAAGCTAATGGCTGTAGTGAACAAGAGATTGAAAAATCTTTTGATACACCAGTGGATATGGTGGTGTACACAAGCAATGGAGATGTGGATACTGTGATGACTCCTATGGATAGTATCAAGTATTACAAAGGCTTTTTACGTTCTGGATTCATGTGCATGGAAAACGAGACTGGATTCGTAAAGGCATACGTGGGTGGCGTGAATTATCATCACTTCCAATACGACATGGTCACTCAAGGACGACGTCAGGTAGGTTCTACCATAAAACCCTATTTGTATTCACTTGCCATGGAGAATGGTTATAGTCCTTGTGATGAGGCTCCCAATGTACAAAAAACCTACATTGTGAATGGCAACCAAGAATGGACGCCTCGCAATGGTAGTACAAAGCACTATGGAGAAATGGTGACTCTGAAATGGGGCTTGGCAACCAGCAACAACTGGATATCGGCTTGGTTGATGGATCATTTGTCTCCTGCAGCCTTTGTTCGTCTGCTACATGAGTATGGCATACAGAATCAAGAGATTGTGGCGGCTCCTTCGCTCTGTCTTGGCCCTTGCGACATATCTTTGTATGAAATGGTTGGTGCCTATAGCGCCTTCCCGATGAAAGGCGTACGTCGCATACCCATATTTGTTACACGTATAGAAGATGGAGAAGGAAATGTGTTGGCCAGTTTCTCTCCGCGTGTACGCGAAGTGATCTCCGAAGAATCCTCCTATAAGATGATTTCGTTGATGCGTGGTGTAATGGATGGAGGTACAGGTAGCAGAATGCGTAACAGATACAAAATTCATGCTCCAATGGGAGGAAAAACAGGTACTACCAATGACAACTCTGATGGTTGGTTTATGGGATATACACCAAGTTTGACTATGGGCGCATGGGTTGGCGGAGAAGAACGTGATATCCACTTTACCAGTATGGCTCTGGCGCAGGGTGCAAATGCTTCGTTGCCCATTGTGGCTAAATTCCTTCAGCAGGTGTATGCCGACACTCTTTTGGGATATAGTCAGGAAGAAAAATTCGACATTCCTAACAACTTCGAACCTTGCAGTAGCGTATATGACGAGGATGATGGAGAGGAAATTCTGGAGGATATGGGTACGATGGAGGAAAATGCCGACCAACTAAATTCTGAGACAAGATGAGTAATACGAAATTGAAATTCATAGGATTGATTCCTGCGCGTTATGCAAGCACTCGCTTTCCAGGAAAGCCTCTGGCTATGTTGGATGGGAAACCTGTAATACAGCATGTGTATGAAAAGGTGAGCCAAGTGTTTGACCAAGTATGGGTGTGTACCGACGATGAACGGATTCGGAAAGAAGTGGAGTCTTTTGGTGGAAAGGCTGTGATGACAAGTACGGAACACCGAAGTGGCACGGATCGTTGTTATGAGGCTTTTCTGAATATTGGAAGTGATGCGGATGTGGTGGTGAACATCCAAGGGGATGAACCATTTATACATCCGACCCAACTGCAAACCATTGAAGCGTGTTTCGAGGATGATAGCACTCATATAGCCACGTTGGTGAAGCCTTTCACCTCCGAGGATGGATTGGAGGCTCTGGAAAATCCAAACAGCCCCAAGGTGGTGGTGGATGCTACTATGCATGCGTTGTATTTCAGTCGTAGTGTGATTCCCTATTTGAGGGGAGTGGAACGTTCACAATGGTTGGAACAACATGTTTTCTACAAACATATCGGCCTGTATGCATATCGTGCCGACGTCCTACGTCAAATCACTTCGCTACCTCAAGGCGTATTGGAGAAAGGCGAGTCTTTGGAGCAGTTGCGTTGGCTTGAAAATGGCTATAATATCAAGGTTGGCATTACCCATGTCGAAACTATCGGAATTGATACTCCGGATGACTTGCGGCGTGCCGAATCATTCCTGCAAAAGATAAAAAAAGTGTGAAAATTTGGTAATTACACTAAATTTCTATACTTTTGCGGCAAATTATTTTTGAATGAATTTCAATAAGATACTATATATTCTCACAGCCATTTTTTTCTTTTCAACATCAGCTTTCGGTCAACAGATAAAAATCGGCACATATTCCTTTTCTGAAGGCGGCGAATACCAAGGCGAGTTATTCAGGGGAAAGCCTTACGGAAAAGGAACTACAAAATATCCAAATGGTGATACCTATACTGGGGATTATGTAAAAGGGAAACGACAAGGACATGGACTTTATCAGTTTTCCGATGGCGAAAAATACGAGGGCGAATGGTATCAAAACCAACAGCATGGAATAGGAACCTATTATTTTTCCAACAATAACAGATATGAGGGATTCTGGTTCCGCGATTATCAGCAAGGCGAAGGTACCATGTATTACTACAATGGTGATACGTATGTGGGCAATTGGATGCAAGATAAAAGGGAAGGAAAAGGGGAATATAAATACCAGAACGGGGCTGTTTATACAGGGGATTGGAAAAACGACATGAAGGAGGGATTCGGAATTTTTGATTGGAATGACGGGAATCATTACGAGGGGACATGGAAATCAAACAAGAAAAGTGGGAAAGGCACCTTCAAATATGCAACAGGTGACTCTTATTCAGGTGAATGGATTGAAGACTATCAGCATGGTAAGGGAAAATATACTTTTGCTTGTGGTGATATTTATGAGGGCGAGTATTCACATGGCGCACGCACAGGTGAAGGAATTTTCACATTTGCAAACGGCGACAAGTATGTAGGTCATTTTAAGGGAGGAGAACAGGATGGCCAAGGTACTTTTACATGGCATACAGGTGCCGTGTATGTTGGTAATTGGCAAGCAAACAAGCAACAAGGTTTTGGTAAATATACATGGGCGAATGGTGATGTGTACGAAGGCCAATGGAACAATGGCATGATGGAAGGAGAGGGCATCATTCGTCAAGTAGATGGTACAAAGTTCAAAGGATTGTTTGTGAAAGGGATGAAAGAAGGTAAAGGCGTTCTTGAAGATGCCGAAGGTGTTCGTTACGAAGGCTCCTTTCATCAAGATGAGAAAAATGGCGAATTTGTGGAAACAGACAAGAGTGGGAATGTTATTCGTAAAGTGTCTTACCTGAATGGTGTTATCATTTCTCCTGAAGTGAAATAGAGATGAAATAAATATTCAATATCCAATATACCCAATATGGCAACAAAAACAGTTGATAAAGAAAAGCCGAGAAAAACGACAAAAACGAAAAAAGTATCGGCAAAATCAAAGAAACAACGCGAAGAAGTTTCGGGTAAGCAGTCTGTTTCTTCATCTTTGAAACTTGTCAAGAATGATGTTTACTTGCAACCATATCAGGATGCTATCAATGGTCGTCATCAGCGAGTGAAAGATAAACTTGATAGTATTACCAAAAAAGGCGAAATCACATTGAATGATTTTGCTACGGGGTATATGTATTTTGGCCTGCATCAGGAGCCTATCTCTCCTGCCGTGGAAGGTGAGGAACCTCAGATGCAATGGGTGCTTCGTGAGTGGGCACCCAACGCAACCAGCATATATGTGGTAGGTGATTTCAATGGATGGAAAGAATCGCGCAAGTATGCCATGCACCGAATCCGTAGGACGGAGAATTGGGAAATTTATCTTCCCCTGAAAACTTTGAAACATGGCGATCACTACAAACTCAGCATTCATTGGGACGGAGGAGAAGGTCTTCGCATTCCTGCGTGGTCCAATCGTGTAGTACAGGATCCCACTACGTATTTGTTCAGTTCGCAGGTGTGGAATCCTGAAGTTCCATACGTGTGGAAGAATACGAAAAACAAAATTGAAAGCAACCCCTTGCTCATCTATGAATGCCATATCGGAATGTCGCAGGCTGAGGAGAAAGTGGGAACATACAACGAATTTCGAGAGAATGTTCTCCCTCGTATCGTGAAGGCGGGATATAATTGTATTCAGATGATGGCTGTTCAGGAGCATCCTTACTATGGAAGCTTTGGCTATCATGTAAGCAATTTCTTTGCTCCGAGTAGCCGTTTCGGAACTCCCGAGGAACTGAAAGCACTCATTGATGAGGCTCATGGATATGGACTTTCTGTGATAATGGATATTGTACATAGTCATTCGGTGAAAAATGTGAATGAGGGTCTTGCCAATTTCGCGGGTGATCCCAATCAATATTTCTGCAAGGGTGATCGTCGCGAACATCCAGCATGGGACAGCCTTTGTTTCGATTATGGAAAGAATCAGGTGCTTCATTTCTTGCTTTCCAATTGCAAATATTGGCTTGAGGAGTTCCATTTCGACGGATTCCGTTTCGATGGCGTTACTTCCATGCTTTACTATAGCCATGGCTTGAATGAGAGTTTCACTACGTATGAGGATTATTACAATGGTCACCAGGACGACGATGCAATCTGTTATCTTACCTTGGCCAATGAACTGATACACCAATTGCGCAAGAATGTGATTACTATAGCCGAGGATGTAAGTGGTATGCCAGGCTTGGCGATTCCCTACAAAGATGGCGGTTATGGCTTTGATTATCGCTTGGCAATGAATATTCCTGATTATTGGATAAAGATAGTGAAGGAATTGCAGGACGAAGATTGGAAACCAAGTTCCCTGTTATGGGAGTGTACCAATCGACGTGAAGACGAGAAAACCATTTCCTATTGTGAAAGTCATGACCAGGCTTTGGTGGGTGACAAGACGCTTATCTTCCGAATGGTGGATTCCGACATGTATTGGCATTTCAAGAAAGGTGATCAGACGCTGAAAGTCAATCGAGGTATCGCTCTACATAAGATGATTCGTCTCCTTACTGCGTCCACGATAAATGGAGGTTATCTGAATTTCATGGGCAATGAGTTTGGACATCCGGAGTGGATCGATTTCCCAGGTGAACATAATGGGTGGAGTTACAAGTATGCACGTCGGCAATGGAATTTAGTGGACGATCCACAATTGTGCTATCGTTATTTGGCCGATTTTGACAAGGAAATGCTGCATACGCTGAAGAAGCAACGCCAGTTCCAACGTCAGCCAGTAAAGGAGATCTGGCATCATGACAACGACCAGGTTTTGGCTTATCGTCGTGGCGATTTGCTGTTCTTCTTCAATTTCAATCCATGGAAGTCCTTTACCGATTATGGTTTCATGGTGCCTGAAGGTGCTTATGAATATTTGCTCAATACTGACAATCCCAATTTCGG
>DCHV01000033.1:0-879 GCA_002314945.1 Prevotellaceae bacterium UBA1743 | reverse complement strand
TCTCGCAACTGAGAAAAAAGGATGGCTGAAGTTGTATCTGCCCACTCGCTCGGCTTGCGTGTTGAGACGTGCGAAAGAATAATATTGTGTTTGAGATAATTTTTAAATAAGTAAGATGCCAAAAATATCCGTTCGAGGATTGGAAATGCCAGAATCGCCAATACGTAAGTTGGCTCCTCTGGCTTATGATGCAAAGGAAAGGGGAATAAAAGTTTATCATCTGAATATTGGTCAGCCCGACCTTCCTACACCTCGAGCGGCACTCGATGCAATACGTAATATTGATCGTACGATTCTCGAATATAGCCCTTCACAAGGTTACCTCTCGTATCGGAAGAAATTGGTGGGCTACTACGAGAAGTACAATATACATTTGAGTCCCGAAGATATCATTATCACGAGTGGAGGCTCTGAAGCTGTATTGTTTTCGTTCTTGGCCTGCCTGAATCCAGGGGATGAAATTATTGTGCCTGAACCGGCATACGCCAACTATATGGCTTTTGCTATTTCAGCAGGTGCTGTCATTCGCACGATTTCCACTACGATAGAGGAAGGCTTTTCTTTGCCAAAGGTGGAGAAATTCGAAGAACTGATCAATGAGCGCACCAGAGCTATTCTCATTTGCAATCCCAACAATCCAACGGGCTACCTCTATACGCGAAGGGAGATGAATCAGATCCGTGATATGGTGAAGAAGCATGACCTGTATCTGTTCTCCGATGAAGTGTATCGTGAATTTATCTATACTGGCAGCCCCTATATCAGTGCCTGCCATTTGGAGGGAATCGAGAATAATGTGGTGCTGATTGATTCGGTAAGTAAACGATATAGCGAATGCGGCATACGTGTCGGAGCATTGATTACCAAGAACAAGGAGGT
>DCHV01000045.1:8639-23283 GCA_002314945.1 Prevotellaceae bacterium UBA1743 | reverse complement strand
GATACAGGTTGTACCACTACGGAATGATCTGGCATTACGACTTCCGCACGAGGTACTACCACAGGTCGGGGGCTCTTACATGCCGAGAACAGGAGAGCAACCAAAAAGAATGAGGAGAGTTGCCTCATACTGCATCTATATTGGATGATGGTACGCATATTCTGAAAATGAATCCATGTTTTGACGTACAAAATTATAAAAAAAACAATTAAACACCAGATTATCATACAAGGAATTGACTTTTTCCGTACTTTTGCCATTGAAAACTGGAAAAAAAGCAGAAAGAACATGATACAGAAATATGATTTCCTCGTAATTGGTAGCGGAGTAGCAGGTATGAGCTATGCCCTGAAAGTGGCCAATTCAGGGAAAGGAAGTGTGGCTCTTGTATGCAAAACTACCTTGGAAGAGGCCAACACAACCAAGGCACAGGGTGGAATCGCTTCCGTGACCAACCTGATGGTCGATAATTTCGAGAAACACATCGAAGATACCATGATAGCAGGTGACTACATCAGCGACCCCGCTGCCGTGGAACAAGTTGTACGTAATGCCCCCGATGGCATTCGCGATCTGCTGAATTGGGGTGTCAACTTCGACAAAAAGGAAAATGGAGATTTCGACTTGCATCGCGAGGGAGGACATTCCGAATTCCGCATTCTTCATCATGCCGACGACACGGGAGCAGAGATTCAGCGTGGGTTGATGGAGGCTGTGAGAAACAACCCCCGCATCACTGTATTGGAGAACCATTTTGCAGTGGAAATCATCACCCAGCATCACCTGGGAATACGAGTGACACGACGTACCCCCGACATCGAATGCTTCGGAGCCTACATCCTGAATCCAGAAACAGGCAAAGTGGATACGTACTTGAGTAAAGTGACACTGATGGCCACAGGAGGTACGGGTGCCATCTACGCCACTACTTCCAACCCCAATATTGCCACAGGCGACGGCATTGCCATGGTGTATAGAGCCAAGGGTAAGGTGAAGGACATGGAGTTCGTACAGTTTCACCCCACCGTGCTCTTCAATCCCCGTGAAACGCATCCTGCCTACCTTATCACCGAAGCCATGCGAGGCTATGGTGGTATCCTGCGTTTGCCCAATGGCGAAGAATTCATGCAGAAATACGACGAGAGACTTTCATTGGCTCCGCGCGACATTGTGGCACGCGCTATCGACCGCGAGATGAAGATACATGGATTGGATCATGTGTGTCTCGATGTCACTCACAAGGATCCTGAGCAGACGAAGCACCATTTCCCCAACATCTATGCGAAATGCCTGCAGATAGGTATCGATATCACCCGCGAATTCATTCCCGTGGCTCCCAGCGCTCACTATATGTGCGGTGGCATTCAGGTCAATCTGGATGGACAGAGCAGCATACAACGCCTGTATGCTGTCGGCGAATGCTCATGTACTGGATTGCATGGAGGTAATCGTTTGGCCAGCAACTCACTGATAGAAGCTGTCGTATATGCCGATGCAGCCGCCAAACACAGTATGGAGGTCATCGACCAATACGAGTTCAATGACAAGGTACCAGAATGGAACGACGAGGGTACCATGAGCAACGAGGAGAAGGTTCTGATTGCACAGGACGTAAAGGAAGTGAATCAGATTATGTCCACGTATGTAGGTATCGTACGTAGCGACCTGCGTCTGCATCGTGCATGGGAACGACTCGACTTGCTCTACGAGGAGACGGAACACCTTTTCAAGCGTGTGAAACCTACCAAGGACATCTGCGAACTGAGGAACATGATCAACGTGGGCTATCTCATCACTCGTCACGCGATTGAGCGCAAAGAGAGCCGTGGCCTCCACTATACCATCGATTACCCCAAACACGCCTACGACAAGAAGTGAAGAAAAGCATTTTCGGCCTATTACTTTGGATGGAAGCCTTCTTCCTCCTGCTTGCCACCACGGTAGCCTGGATTTACAGGGAACCGGATTGGAAGGTCTTCTTGTTTACCACACTCCTTTGTGTGATAACGGGGCATTTAGGTTTGCTGTTCCATAGCGAGAAAAAACAAAATCGCATGAGTCGGGCGGATAATTTCATGGTTGTGTCGCTCACCTGGATCTTCTTCTCCATCTTTGGAGCAATACCCTATGTGTTGCTTTTGCACATGGATGTGGCAAGTGCATTCTACGAGACGATGAGCGGATTCACTACTACAGGTGCAACGCTGATAGACAACATCGACGAAGTATCTCACTCACTCAAGTTCTGGCGTAGCCTCACGCAGTGGATGGGAGGATTGGGTATCGTCGTGTTTTCCCTGGCTCTCATCCCGGCATACGAGATGAAGAACTCCAACATCTATTCGGCCGAGGTGACAGGAATAGGGCTCGACAAACTGCGGCCAAAGATAGGCGATACGGCACGACAGATGCTCCTCATCTATGTCATCCTCACCACTCTGTGCGCCATCCTGTACTGGGTAGGACCAATGGATATTTTCGATGCTATCTGCCATTCCATGACTACCATCTCCACGGGAGGTTTCAGCACTCATGCCGAGAGCATCGACTACTACCATTCCAGTTGGCTGGAGTACGTGTGTTCCATCTTCATGATTCTCTCCAGTATCAATTTCGCCCTCTACTACTATCTGAGCATAGGACGTACGAAGTCCGTATTGGAAAACGAGGAATTGCGTACCTTTTTGGGAATAGTGGCAGGAAGCGTCCTTCTGTTTTTCCTGCTCTTCGAGTTGGCACCTTTCACACCCACTATGGCTGAGAAACTGCCTGTGGGCATCGAGGACACATTCCGCACTGCTTTGTTTCACGTTTCCACAAACATCACCAGCACAGGTTTCTCTGCAAGCTACTTCGACAGCGCGGCATGGGGAGCCCACTATTGGATGATTACCATCTTCATCATGATCCTGGGTGGATGTGCAGGCAGTACGGCGGGCGGTATGAAGATTGTACGTCTGATTATCTGTGTGAAGAGCGTACTCAACGAGTTTATCCTGCAGATTCATCCGCGTGCCGTGTTAGGGGTGCGTCTCAATGGACGAATCGTTTCCGAGGAGAGAGTGCGCAAGACACTGGCCTTCGTCTTCCTCTATGTAATATTGGTAATGGTAGGCATGACGCTGCTCAATTTGATGGGATGCGACACTTATACAGCCTTTGGCAGTTGTATCAATATGCTCAGCAACGTAGGATCCACTACAGGACTTCCCGAACTTCCTGCCAGTGGAAAATGGTTGATGAGTTTCTATATGTTGGTTGGTCGATTGGAGTTTTTCACTGTCCTTTTCCTTTTCCTACCCAGTTACTGGAAGCAGAAGAAATAGAATGACACCCAGGAAAGTATTACTCATATTCGCCTTCTTGTTCCTGGCTGCCTCGTCTTGGGCTCAGGAAGAAGACATCGGAGAACTGCTTCCCGAAGAACCTGTCTCCTACAAACTGAAACTGCAGCGATACCGCTACAAAGATCCCATCATCACCGACACAGACACGATGTGGTGCTATCTGCTACCCGAGCTGCCTGTCTATCCCCCTCTGAAATTCAAGAGTGCAAGCCAGCGCAGGAACTACAATCGTTTGGTATATAATGTCAAGAAGGTCTTACCCATTGCACAGGAGGTGAATAGTATCATCGAGGAGACCTACTTGGTACTGGAACAACTACCAGACAAGAAATCCAAGGCGGCTCATATCGCTGCCATCGAGAGGGACATCAAGGAACAATACACGCCTCGCATGAAGCAACTCACCTATTCACAGGGGAAGCTGCTCATCAAACTCATCGATCGCGAGTGCAACCAATCCTCCTACGATATAGTGAAAGCCTTCTTCGGTCCTGCAAAAGCCTCGTTTTATCAGGTCTTTGCATGGACGTTCCGGGCAAGTCTCAAGAAAGAATATGATCCCGAGGACGATGACCGTCTCATCGAGCGCATCGTGCGTCAGGTAGAGACTGGGCAACTATAGACCACATCACTATACCTGCCGTCACCGACACATTCATGCTGTGCTTGGTGCCAAACTGAGGGATTTCGATACATCCGTCACACATATCCACCACCTGTTGCTGCACCCCCTTCACCTCGTTGCCCAAGATTACCGCATATTTCCTCCCCTCCTCGATATGGAAATCCTGCATCATCGTACTCCCCTGGCATTGTTCTACAGCCAGGATGGTGTAGCCCTTGCTGCGAAGTTCCTCCACCGCATCCTCCGTACGAGCATAATACGACCAATCCACGCTATCCTCGGCACCTAATGCCGTCTTGTGTATCTCGGGATGAGGCGGGCGTGCGGTGATTCCGCACAAGCACACACCCTCTATTCTGAAGGCATCGCTTGTGCGGAATACAGAACCCACATTGTACAGGCTGCGCACATGATCGAGCACAACCACCAATGGAAATTTCTCCGACTGATGGAACTCCTCCACACTGATTCGCCCCATCTCGGTAATCTTCAGTTTCTTCATGATGAAGATCTCTGTTTTATTGTAACTCCAGCGTCTCTCCCGCCTTCGTCTTGAAGCGAAACATTTCACCGCGCAAGGTCTTCACCACCTTGCCATCCCGCATCAGTTTAACGGCACGGTCTGGCCAAGGATTCTGCATCACACAGGGACGACCCTGTTCGCTGAAGAGGGTTACTTTCTGAATCTCCCCACCACGGATCGAGGAAGAGACGAGGAAGGCACCGTAGGCACGCAGTTGGGAGAAGGACGCATCGCGTGTGTAGTCCCAGTTGGGGAAGATACGCACTACACCCTCGTAGCTCTGCATGAGCATCTCATTGATGGTGAGAGGTACGGCAGCCAGCGTTTCCAGTCCGCCGCCTGCTGCCTCGATATAGCAGTTGGGGAACAACTTCATCTCGATACGATTACGCAGGTATTTCAGCACGTCGCGTGCAGGGAAGCCAATGCGCACCGCACCAGGGTAAGCCGTCTCTATGCCATTGCCCAAGGAAAAGCCCCAGTCCTGTCCGTTCTGCTCCTTCCAGTCACCCAGATCATCGAGCATCACCTTGTTCAGTTCGGGAGTAGAGATAGGGCCTGTCAGACAGGTAGGCAGGAGGATGCCGTGCATGTGCAGACGGCTGATACCCGAGGCAGGCATCTCATCGTTGCTCTTCTGTTCCTCCTTGCGATCGCAGTATTTCAGGCTCAGTCGGCCCTTGTCATTCATCGTCACAGGATAGTCACTCAGTCGCTTCAGGATGTCGTTCCATTTCGCCCGTTTCGCTTTATCCACACCGAGGAAGCGGCTCAGATTATTCACGCCGAGGAAAGTCATACGTGTCATACCCAGGGACATGATACAGTTGAAGTCCCCCTTGTAGTTGGCCCAGGGCGCCGTCTCGTTGAACACATCGCCGTGGATGACATAGCGTCCGTCCTCCAGTGTCAGATAGTCCTCCCAGAACTCAGCACAAGCCTTCAGGAAGGGGTAGATACGCTCTGCGTACGCACGATCGTAGGTACTGTAGAAATGCATCATCATATTGGCGGCACAGAAGGAAGCATTCGTACGCTGTTGCCAGAACTGGGCACCATTGTCCGTCTTGTTGGAGATATTACCATACATCTGGTTCATCACAGCCTGATCTATGGGCCATGCAGCCGAGGTTAAGCCTTTGGGACCGATTCCGACAGGATAGAGCACACCGCCACAGTTATGCAGGATGCGGGCATGTTCGCGCCCCTTCTCCATGTAATCGAGGATAGGCTGGTCGTAGTTCTCAGTCAGGCAGATATGGTTGGACGAGAAACTGGCCCAGTAGGGACCCTGATAATTGTAGTTCAGGTGATAGTCACCCGCCCATGCCACGTTGTCCTGGGTAATGAAGGGGCCCCATAGACCAGGTGCAAACTTTCCCTCACGCGAAGCACAGGCAAAAAGGTACTGCGACTGATAGTAGTATTTCTCCATAAACTCATCACCGATGTTCACCGAGGAGAGTCCCCAGAACTGCGACCACCAGTCGAGGTGACGCTTGCGTGTCTCCTCCACAGAGGAAGCCGAGGCAGCCGAAGCCTCACTCAGCGCCTTCTCCTTCCATTCCGGAGTATCGTGGTTGGTATAGACAGCCATTACCAGCGTCTTTGTCTCACCTGGTTGCAGCGTGATATCTTCACCATCGTGATTCACAGCCATCGCCACACAGGAAGGCCATTCCAGATGAGGCAGGTCCTGGAAAGCACGAGTCACCCACGTACATCCATTCCCATGTCCGCTGTCATTGGTGGAAGACTCTGCATTGGGAGACCACAGACGCAGGCCGATGGTCGTCTGCTTGCGTGCAGAGAGTTCGAAGACCACCTTGTTATCCAGAGCAGCCACCCATGCCGTCACACTCACACTGTTGTCCGAGGTAGTGAAGGTAGCCTTCAGCTGGGCCGTGCCAGGCAATTGTTCTGCATAATAAGTACCCTTCTGCAGTTCCTTCCCCACCAAATCCACTCCGCCACAGAGCATAGGACCACCCAGGGGATAGGAAGGGATGGCACGCCAGAAGTCATTCTTCCCCACGAAAAACGTCAGTTTGCTTGCCGTAGGCATCATCGTCAGACCGATGTCACCATTTCCCGTCACAGGCGCATCTACAGTCAGAGCCGTAGGCGTGTGAGTAGGGAATTTATCAAAGACCGCCTTAAACCCATCTATCTTCTGGGCATCGTAGGCAAACAGAGCCGTCGCAGAAGCGAGGCACAAACTCAGGATAAAAAATTTTCTATTCATTTCTATGTAGTTTATATGTGTGTTCTATTCAAAATATCAAATAAAATACCAGTAATTAACCAGTGAAGCATCCAAAGGTACTAACAAATTTCTATACAACAACACAGCATGACACATAAATAATGTTAGTTGTATCTTTTTTTCCTTTTTCCCCTGTGATTTCACCCCTTCCGTGTCCGTGTCGGTGTATTTCAAAAACTGAAAAAGGGTTTGTCACATTTGTCACACGTCACGTTTGTCACGCTTTTTGTTATTCCCTAAAAAAAGTTGAATGGATTTTACCTAAACCCGACTATATGTTGAGTGGTTATCGCTTAATCCTATTCAATGTTGAATCTATCAATAATTTTACCCCTCATCATCATCCTCGGCAGTTTGACCTGTGACTATAATTTTTTTTTTATTCAATCACCATACAGAGTTTTACAATAAATATCCCTTGAAAATCAGTAGATTTTTTTTCTCGGGGCGTGACAAATGTGACAAACCCTTTTTCGGTTTTTTGAATACACGAACACGGATTCATGTCGGTGTACACCCATCGTGTTTGGGGGGGATTTAGAGGGGGTTTTTGTTTTAGAAGAAATATAAATAAATATCTTAATATATAATATATATATATAAGGTATTCTGACTGTGGTACACGGTCGTGTCGGTGTTTTCCAAATGGACAAAATAGTTTGTCACATTTGTCACATGTCACGTTTGTCACACGCGCCGGAAAATTTTCCGTCATAGCACGCTCATTCTATACCGAGATATTTTCCATTCCATGACGAGAATTCTGCATTTCTATGACGACAAATTCTGAAAGCCTCCTTGAAGGAAGAATAAAAAATATTTTATTAGGATGGAGGAGTGTATATTATTTTATTTTTCTACCTTTGCCTTGTCTATTGTTATTTTTATCTTTCAATACACTGAATGAATATTCTTTTTCAAAAATAATAAATACCACTATTATGAAAAAATTTTCTTTTATTGTCAGTTTGTCGGCATTGTTTCTGACATTGTCATGCTCGGTAGAGAAGTCTCAGGAAATTGATTATTCGGATCCCAACAACTGGGTCGTATGTGAAAAGAATCCTACTCATGAAGTGGATGCTTTCTATATCTATCCTACCTTGGTGATGGATAGCGAAACCGGGGTAGTGGATATCAACGATTCTACCATGAGACAACTTGCCCCTGTTGTGTACAAGAACCAGGGCTATGCGATAGGCAAAATTGCCAACGAATATGCACCTTATTATAGACAGTGCTCCCTGAATAGTCTTTCTGATGTGAAATCTAACAGGGAGATATGTGATTCTATGAAGGTAAAACAGGGTGTGAAAGATCTCTACAATGCCCTGGATTACTATTTCGAGAATCTGAACAATGGGCGTCCCTTTATCCTGACTGGACATTCCCAGGGTTCTACCATGATAAAATTAATCCTTGCTGAGTATATGAAGTCTCATCCTGAATATCTGGAGAGAATGATTGCTGCATATCCTCTTGGCTTTGGCTTCGGCAAGAGTTACTATGAGGAGAATCCTCACCTGAAATATGCAAAGGGGGAGACGGATACGGGTGTGGTTATCTCGTGGAATCTGGAGGCTCCTGGAGCAACAGAAAATAATCTCTTGATGACAGGTGATGACGTGTGCATCAATCCTCTTAACTGGACTCTCGATGATACGTACGCTCCAGCTGAAATGAATCTGGATGGCAAGCATGATGCTCAGATTGATCCTCAGAGAGGTTCCGTCATAGTAAATTGTGAGGAACCCTATCTACAAAATAATATGTTCGGAGATAAATCATATCATCTCTATGACTGGCAGTTCTTCTACGATAACCTGACTGCCAATGCTCAGAAGCGTATTGATGCATATTTCGGACGTTAAAGTTTTTCAGATACTACCTTATGGAAAGTCGATTGGAGTTTTGATATCCAATCGACTTTTTTTATCTCAAAAAACTATGTTGATAACTTGTTGAAAAGTGGAAGACAAAAGATGGAAAAAAAACTTTCAAACAAGGAGGAGGGAGTTTTCAAAAGTTATAAATATGCTTTTCTATCTATTTTTTGAACTTTATCTACATTCCATTCAATAAATATTTATTATCTTTGCACTTATTAACAATAGTTGAAAACTGATGAATATAGAGGTTGTTTCGCACTACATATCAAAACAATTGACATGAAATGGTATTGTGGATAGTGTGGTGCATAATTTACCCGTGGATGTGGATAGTAGAAAAGTGGTGTTGATAAGAAATTATTATCCACGATATCCACAGGACATCATCATCATCAGTAATTCTTTCTTTAGAGTAAAAAAAAGGATAAATAATAAAATATGGTGGATAAGTATTGGGAGGAAAAGGGATACGCTGACGTGGAGGTGCCTGAGGGCATTGACCTGAAAGCGGAAATCAAGCGGATGTGCAAGGAGAAGAATGCTGTGATCATGGCTCACTATTATACGGATGGTGTGGTGCAGGATATGGCGGACTTTGTGGGAGACAGTCTTGCTCTGGCTCAGAAAGCTGCTCAGACGGATGCGGACATCATCGTGATGTGTGGCGTTCACTTCATGGGAGAGACGAGCAAGATCCTCTGTCCCGGCAAGATGGTACTGGTGCCTGACCTGAATGCTTCGTGTTCCCTGGCTGAGAGTTGTGAAGCCGAAGCCTTCGGAGAGTTTGTGAAGGCTCATCCTGATCATACGGTGATAAGCTATGTGAATACGACGGCTGCTACCAAGGCTGTGACGGATATCGTAGTGACAAGTGGCAATGCACGTCAGATAGTGGATTCGCTGCCTAAGGAAGAGAAGATTATCTTCGGTCCTGACAAAAACCTGGGTAGCTATATAAACAGTATAACAGGTCGTGATATGCTGCTGTGGGACGGAGCTTGCCATGTACATGAGAAATTCTCGGTGGAGAAGATTCTTGCCCTGAAAAAGGAGCATCCCGATGCAAAGGTGCTGGTACATCCCGAGTGCAAGGGGACTGTGGTGAAGCTGGCTGACAAAGTGGGTAGTACGGCTGCCCTGCTTTCCTACAGTAAAAATACGGATGCGAAGGAGTTTATCGTGGTAACGGAATGTGGCATTCTGCACGAGATGCAGAAGGCTTGTCCGGAGAAGACGTTCATCCCTGCTCCTCCAGAAGAAAACTGTTGTGCCTGCAATGAGTGCAACTACATGAAGCTGATCACGATGAAGAAACTGTACAACTGTCTGAAATACGAATATCCCCAGATAGAGGTGGATGCCGAGGTGGCAGAAAAAGCCATTCGTCCTATTCGCAGAATGTTGGAGATAAGCGCTAAGTTGGGTTTATGAGATTATTGAAGCGACTAAGTTCCCTATTGAGTACATATACAGCCTTTTTTGTCATCCTGACGGCTGTAGTGGCATTATTTGTCCCTGATATGTTTGCCTGGGTACAACGTGGGTGTGTAGCCAGTGTGTTATTGGGACTGATTATGCTCACGATGGGTTGCACGTTGCGTACGGAGGATTTTCGCATCCTGCTGCATCGTCCCCTGGATATATGTATAGGAGCTGTGGCGCAATACACTATCATGCCTTTGGTGGCATGGTCGCTGAGTCGTATCTTCCAATTGGATCCCTATCTGTCGGCTGGCATCATTCTGGTAGGATGCTGTCCTGGAGGAGTGAGCAGCAACATCATGAGTTTCCTGTGCCATGGTGATGTGGCGTACAGTGTAGGTATGACGGCGGTGAGCACGCTGTTGGCTCCCTTTGTCACTCCTCTGCTGGTATGGTGGTTGGCAGGTACAAGCATCGAGATAGATGCTTGGGGTATGTTCCGCAATATCCTGCTCATCACGCTGCTGCCTGTGGCTTTGGGATGTATGTTCAACTATTTGCTTGGACACAGGAAGAACTTTCAGGAGATACAGTCGGTGATGCCAGGCTTCAGCGTGCTGTGCCTATGCTGTATCGTGGGTGGAGTGATCTTCCAGGTATATCCACAGTTGATGGAGAATGGAATGAGTCTGCTCCTGCTCACATTGGTGGTAATATTCTTTCACAACGGATTGGGCTACTTGCTCGGTTATCTGGTGGCGGTACTTTTCGGATTCGACACACCCAAGCGCAGGACACTGAGCATCGAGGTGGGTATGCAGAATGCAGGCATGGCTACCGTATTGGCACGCAATTTTCTGGCTACTCCTGCTGCCATAGCGAGCAATCCCATGGCAGTGCTGAGTGTGATTCCCTGTGCCCTGAGCTGTGCCTATCATAGTATTAGCGGTACAGTGTTGGCCGGCATTTTCCTAAGAACAGACAACAATAAAACACAAACAATATGCCACAAATAGTAATTGACTTAGCTTATATTCTGATAGTTGCAGGTGTAGTTACCATTCTCTTCAAGTGGTTGCGCCAACCTCTGGTATTAGGTTATATCGTAGCTGGATTCCTGGCAGGTCCGCACATGCCCTACACTCCCTCGGTTTCTGATGTGGGGAGTATAGAGGACTGGAGCGAGATAGGCGTGGTGTTCCTGATGTTCACGTTGGGACTGGAATTTTCTTTCAAGAAAATCATGAAGATGGGTGTGAAACCCATCATAGCGGCTGTCTGTGTGATGATGTGTATGATAGGCGTAGGAAGTGGTGTAGGTCATCTCTTCGGATGGGAGAGTATGGACTGCCTTTTCTTGGGCGGTATGTTGGCCATGTCCTCTACGACGATCATCTACAAGGCATTTGACGACCTTGGATTGCGTACGAGGAAGTTTACATCAGGTGTGTTGTCGGTTCTTATTCTCGAAGACATCCTGGGCATCCTGCTTATGGTCATCCTCAGTGCGATGGCAGTGAGCCGAAGTCTGGAGGGGATGCAGCTGATGGTAAGTCTGATGAAACTTAGTTTCTTCCTGCTACTGTGGTTTATCGTGGGTATCTATCTGGTTCCTCTGTTCCTGAGCCGATACAAGAAATACATCAATTCCGAGACTTTGCTTATCGTGTCGGTAGGCTTGTGTTTCCTGATGGTGGTATGTGCGCTGAAGGTAGGATATAGTTCGGCCTTTGGTGCTTTCATGATGGGCAGCATCCTGGCTGAGACATTGGAGGCAGAAAGGATAGAGCGGCAGGTGGCTTCGCTGCGCGACTTGTTTGGCGCTATCTTCTTTGTATCGGTAGGTATGTTGGTGCAACCCGAGGTGCTGATGCAGTACTGGTTGCCCATCCTCGCTATCACCGTAGCAGTTTTGCTGGGGCAGATGATATTCGGTACCTTCAGTTTCGTCATCTCCGGTTCCCCCCTGCTGGAAGCAATGCAAAGCGGTTTCTCCCTGGCTCAGATAGGTGAGTTTGCCTTCATCATAGCCGCCATGGGACAGAGCCTCGGTGTGACAAGCGATTTCCTGTATCCCGTGGTAGTGGCTGTGAGTATAGTGACCATCTTCTTCACTCCCTATATGATCAAGGCGGCTCAACCAGCATATAATATCGTGGAACGCATCCTGCCCAGTCAAATGAAGGCTATATTGGAGAAGAAGGAATCGAAGGAGAATGAGAAGGAGAAGAAGGAGAGCCTCACCCTTCCATCGGCATGGAATATTCTGGTGAAGGATGTACTTCTGCAGACGGCAGCCTATATGACCATCTGCGTGGCTATCATCCTGCTGAGTTTCGCCTCGCTGTTGCCTCTGTGCCGCAATATACTGACACATTGGCCCGGGAACATAGTATGCGGTATTATCACGTTTCTTCTGGTGGCTCCCTGCATCCGTCCTATCGTGGTACGCAAGAACAAGTCGGTGGAGGCACGATTCATCAACAAACAGGGCAAATTGCAACACTTCCTCCTTGTCTTGTTTGTGCTGCTGAAGTTCTACATCGGTGCCTGTGTGGTGTATTACATTCTGGATTTTCTGTCTCCCTATTGGTGGGTATGGCATGTGATAGCGAGCTTCCTACTCGTTGTGCTACTGGTAAATTCCTCTTTCATCAAGTTGATGAGCATACGCATGGAGCGAACCTTCAAGCAGAACCTGAAAAAAAGAGAAATATACAAAGGAAACAAATTACGCTACGGCAATGTGCTGAGGGGTAGCGACGTGCATATCGCTGCACTCACCCTGCCTGCACAAACGGCTTGGGCAGGCAAGACCTTGGCTTCGCTTGCCTTCGGAAAGAACAACATTCATGTGGCTGCCATCGTACGTGAAGGCATCCGCATCAACATACCGAATGCTTCGACCCAACTCTTCCCTGGCGATGTGCTGGAAGTAGTGGGCGATGATGATAGTATAGAGGTCTTCTCTGCTCGGATGCAGTCGGAGACGAAGGAAACAAAGGAGGGCATAGTAGGGGAGGAACTGAAGCTGAAACGCCTCGTGCTGCGTTCCACATCCCAGTTGTGTGGCGTCTCGTTGCGTGAGAGTGGCATACGGGAGCAATACAACTGCACACTCATCGGATTTGAAGATGAGGAAGGAAATATCCAACTGACACAGGCCAACCGTGTGTTCCAGGCAGGGGATATTCTCTGGGTGTTGGGAGAAGAGAAGAACCTGGAATCCTTCCGCGGCGACAATGCTATAGGCAATTGAATTATTAACACCATAATATATAATAAAGTAATGATGAAAAGAAAAAGTATGATTTTGTTGGCAGGCTTGTTCCTGTCGATGTCTTCCTGGGCACAGGTGAATGACAAGGAGTTGGAAGATCCTAAACCAGGTGATCAGCAAGTATGGACAAACTTCAAGAAGGTGACTTTCGGATGGGGTTCTATCGATACTCGCTATTCACGCAGCCAGATTGCCACTCCTGTGAACAAGCTCGTTCTGTATGCTTGGCGTGGTGAGCGCGTATCAGCTCAGGCTGTCCTCTCTACTCCCGTAGATATCCAGCGAATGAGTTTCACCGTGAGCGACCTGAAGAGCGGGAAGAACATCATCCCCTCCTCCTGCATACGCAAGTTTTTCGTGCGCTATGTGTTGGGCAACGTGAGCGGCGACATGAAGGACAGTTTGCTCTTGGCCGATCGTCTGGATCCTACCGACAAAATGAAGGTGGATGCGCATACGACACGTCCGATGTGGTTGGACATCCGTGTGCCAGCCGATGCCAAGGCAGGGAAATACACAGGCAAACTGACGGTGGAATACGATGGACAGAAGCAGAGTGTACCCTTCACGCTGCAAGTGTCGGAGAAGACGCTGCCTGCTCCCAAGGACTGGCATTTCCATCTCGACCTGTGGCAGAATCCCTACGCCTATGCACGTTATTTCGATGTCCCCCTGTGGAGCAAGGCTCATTTCGATCTGATGCGTCCGCAGATGACTCTCCTGGCCGAGGCAGGACAGAAGGTAATCACCTGCTCTGTCATCCAGCACCCCTGGAACTGCCAGACGTTCGATCCATTCGAGAGCATGATAGCCAAGATGAAGCAGATTGACGGCAGCTGGAAATACGATTATACGGTATTCGACAAATGGGTGGAATTCATGATGTCGTGTGGCATAGACAAGCAGATAGACTGCTATACGTTTGTTCCCTGGCACTATACATTTGAGTACTATGACTGTGCTACCAACAGCGAGAAGCATATCCATTGCAAACCAGGAGAGGCTGCTTTCAAAGACCTCTTGTTCCCCTTCCTGAAAGATTTCACTGCTCACCTGAAGCAGAAGGGATGGTTCGACATCAGCTGCATCGCCATGGACGAGCGTCCCATGGATCAGATGGCAGAGGTGCTGAAAATGGTGAACGAGGCTGATCCCAAGTGGCGCATCGAGGGTGCTGCCAATTACAACCCTGATTCGGAATTGGGCGACCGTATGTACGACCTGAGTGTATTGTATCGTTTTGACCTTCTCTCCAAGAGTGTATTGGAACGCAGAAGAGAAAAGGGACAGAA
>DCHV01000045.1:5299-8514 GCA_002314945.1 Prevotellaceae bacterium UBA1743 | reverse complement strand
GGCTATTTGCGTTGGGCTTACTGCAGCTGGACAAAGCAGCCTAATCAGGACAGCCGCTACGGTGGTTGGTTGTCGGGCGACTGCTATCTGGTATATCCTGGTTGCAGCAGCATTCGTATGGAGCGTCTCGTAGAAGGTATCCAGGCCTACGAAAAGATACGCATCCTGCGTGAAACAGCTACCGAGAGTCAGTTGGCTCAGTTGGATGCTCTCCTGCAACGTATGAGCCTGACGAATTACGACGAGGGCGAGAAAGCCGAGGTGCTGATGGCCGAAGGCAACGCCCTGCTGCGTCAGATGGAGAAAAAATAGGGAAAGTAATATAGGAACCTACATGAAATCGTATCAAGGAGACAGGACTTCTTGATACGATTTTTTTTGTATGTAATCGTCTAAATCGGAACTTTTGATAATCAAAATTACCAATAGCCGGAGCGAAAAAATGAGCTAAAAATGGCTATAAAAATATGGAATAAGTGGATTTTCCCTCTTGTTAATACGAGTAAAACGTAATTTTGAATTAGGGTCTGGAAACTTAATAGGCATTTTTTGAGAGAAAAATAGTTGAATATCATATAAAATTATAATTTTGCATAATAAAATATTGTAATTACAACGAAAAATTCAGTAAAATCATGGTTTTTGATAGAAAAGCATATTTAGATTATCTCGTTTCGTGCGAGGGAAATGGAATGATAAAGATTATTACTGGCATCAGACGTTGTGGTAAATCGTATCTTCTGTTCAATCTTTATAAGCAAAATCTGCTTGAAAGGAATGTACCTGTTGATCATATTATAGAGGTGAATCTCGAGGACAGACGAAACAAGAAGCTCCGTAATCCAGATATGCTTCTGGAACATATAGATTCGAAGATTCAGGATGAGGATAAGTACTACATTCTATTGGATGAAGTACAATTGGTACCAGAATTTGAGGATGTATTGAACTCTTATCTCCACATTGAAAACGTAGAGGTGTTTGTGACAGGTTCTAATGCCAAATTCTTATCGAAAGATGTTATCACGGAGTTTCGTGGCCGTGGGTGGGAGATACGTGTGCGACCATTGTCTTTCGACGAACTATATAAGGCCAAAGGTGGCTCTGAGACACAATTGCTGGCAGAATACTATCGCTATGGCGGATTGCCAGGAGTCGCATTGTTGGATTCATCCCAAGAGAAAGAGGAGTATCTGAAGGAGATGTTTGAGATGGTTTATCTGCGCGATGTTATTCAGAGGAATCATCTGAAGAATACTGCCGGTTTGCGCGAACTGGTTCGTGTTTTGTCTTCTTCCATAGGATCTGGTACCAATGTGAAGCGTATTGTGAATACATTCAAATCGGAGGTGGGAATGGACATTTCACCAAACACCATTGCAAAGTATTTGGAACATCTGGAAGATGCGTTCATAATTTCTGAAGCATTGCGCTATAATGTGAAGGGACGAAAATACATCGGAACAGATACGAAGTATTATTTTGAGGATATGGGCGTGCGTAATGCTGTGCTTGGATTTCGTCAGATAGATGAGTCTCATGCCATGGAGAATATATTGTACAATGAAATTCGTAGAAGACGTTATCAGGTAGATGTAGGTCAGGTGGATGTGTGGGGAAAAGATTCCGATGGTAAATCATTCAAGAAACATCTTGAGGTGGATTTTGTAGTGAATAAGGCCTCAGTACGCATATATATTCAGTCGGCACTGGTAATGCCTGATAAAGAAAAGGAACATCAAGTAGAGGCTTCCCTACTTAATATAAATGATGCTTTTCAAAAGATGATTGTAGTGGGCGGTTATCATATCCCGAATTACAACGAAAAAGGTGTACTAATCATTGGGCTCTTTGATTTTCTGTCGGATGCTAATATATTGGAGAAAATGTGATGCAAAAGGAACCAAAACAGACAGGACGATAGCTTAGGTGTTATCGTCCTGTCTTGCTAATTATCGGTCAGTGTGTTTCACAGTTTCAGAAATCCTATCACTTGTTCAGCCTCTGTGTCGGTATAAACAGTGGTATTGCAAAGCGGTATGAAAAGGAGGTTGTCGAAACGGGCTACTGCCACCATAAGAAACTTCTTTTCCTTATCTATCAAATATTCCACCCTCACATTTCCTGAAGGATTCTCTTTTATTCCTATCTTGTTGTTCCCCGCCGAGGTTTTGTACAAGTCCGTCAGATAAACTTCGGATATAAGATCGTAGTATTTCACTCCGCGTTTCAGGGTACTTTGGGTGGGTATATACAGCAGGCTCTTACTGCCATGGATGAGGTAGATGGTAGTAATTCCGATAGTACAAAGACCAAAAAAGAGAAGAAACAGCCTCATTTTGTCGTATGTGATAAGGTCGGAACGAGAACCTACGATGAGAGCGAATCCCAGTATCATGCAGAGAGACTGGAGAAGAGTATTCCGATGGCTACGCTTGGTAGCGATGTCGGGACAGGTATGAATAGTGGTATCCAAATCTTGGAATGATGTATTCTGTATCATAATTGTAAGTGTGTGTAGAGGTTTATAGAATATTGGAAAGATAGAAGCAGGCAAGTCCTGAAAGATAGCCAATGAGGGCCAAGAGAGTGAAGTGGCGCAAGTACCATCCGAAAGTGATTTTCTCCAGTCCCATCACTACTACTCCAGCAGCGGAACCTATAATGAGAAGGCTACCTCCCGTGCCGGCACAATAAGCCAGCAACTGCCAGAAGATACCATCCTGCTGATAGATTTGCAGGGCTTCGGCCGCCCCTTCTGGAGCAATGGCGTACATAGACATGGAACCTGCCACCAAAGGAACATTGTCGATAATGGAGGAGAGGATTCCTATGATGCCATTGATGGCATACACATTGCCGATGTGATAGTCGAGCCATAATCCCATGGAGGACAGGGCACCTATCTCCTTGAGCGCTCCTACGGATAGGAGAATACCCATGAAAAACAGAATGGTGGGGAGATCGATGTGTCTGATCAAGTGGGCTACTCTGAGATCGTCACTTACTGCAGCAGTATTTCGGCGTAATCGGAACATCATTTCGGTGGTAATCCAGAGGATGGCAAGTACTCCCATGATGCCTACAAATGGTGGAAGCCCTGTCCATGAACGGAACACAGGGACAGATATCAGTCCCAGGATGCCAATGAGCAGAATGACGAGTCTCGAGAATCGTGAAAACTCTGATTGCTGGAGAATCGTTTCTTCGTTGAT
>DCHV01000045.1:0-5143 GCA_002314945.1 Prevotellaceae bacterium UBA1743 | reverse complement strand
CCTGCATTGGCTGCAATGATTACCATTCCTGATATCAGAAGGCGCTGGCTACGTTGTGGAACCAGTTTCTGCAACATCATTATCATCAGGATGCTGGTGGTCATGTTGTCCAACACGGCAGACAGAATGAAGGTGAGTAATGTGATTACCCAGAGTAACAAGCGGAGGTTGCGTGTGTGGATTCTATGGATGATGAATTTGAAGCATCCGTTTTGGTCGAGCACTTCGACAATAGTCATTGCTCCCAGAAGAAAAAGGATGGTCTCACAAGTTTCGTTGACGTGGGATGCAAAGACACTGTGATCTGCCGTAGGCATGAGAATATAGAGCGTCCAACATACGACACTCATGAGCAGTGCCACACCACTCTTGTTGATGTGGGTTGTGCTTTCCATGGCTATGAATAGATAACCGATGATGAAGCACAAAATGATAAGTGTATTCATTTCATTTTGTTTTTATTGATGTAACGGAATAGAGTGTCCAGTACGAGCATACAAGACACATTGTAATTTCTAAGAGAAATATCCGCTAAATCAATATCCGCCTAAGAGCATAGATGTAGTAATCACATGCTCTGGTCGTACGGATGACTTTGCACGGCAAAGTCGGAACAAAACAACCGGAAAAATAGAATGAACAGAGATTGCTCTGGAATGGTTTTCCGGAAAAAGAAAAGTGGTGTCGGGAGGAAAAACGTCGGCTTTGCTGTTTATTTACGTTTTGGCCGATGTATTGGAAAGGGTTGGTCACATACAGAGACTCGCCTTGCAAACCCTGTATGCGACCATCGAATTGGGGTATTTCGAAACTGTACTCCTCTCCGCACAGGACATCTATATTCTCCTTCTCCCCCTGTATTGGGAAAATGGAGAACAGGACTGCTATCAGAAGCAGCCACCGTCTGTGGAAGAGGATTTCAGATTTCAGCATATTTTCATGGAATATTTCAGATACTGCGGAACTTGAGGACGCTGCGTACTTTCATCGATTCGTCGGCGACAGTGAGGTAGGACAGGGAGAAGCGTTTGCCTCCCTTCTCCACGTTCAGCACGATGTGTCCTCCTTCGTAGGAAGCCTCGGGCACATCCTTCATCCACTCTTTTCCTCCGTGTACGGCACGTCTCTCGCATGGCATGATACCGGGGCATACGACACGATCGCCAGGGTAGATGGTACGATCCGAGAGACGTTCCATCACAGGATCCACGTTGTGTGCCTGATCCCATACACAACTGACGTAGGCTTGTGCACTGAGTGCCTTGATGAGGTCGGTGGTCATAGAATAATGTCCGTGGTGGTTGATCTTTGCCACATTGACATGACTGCATACCTCGGCCAGATCGTCTTCTATCTCGTGGTAGGAACCATCATCCAGTTTCCATTTGTCGGAGAAATCCCCTGCAGTGAAGAAGCGGAAGTCACCATAGGAGAACACCATTCCCATACTCATGCCGTTCTCGTTGACATTGCTGAGATTGTCTTTCTGAATACGTTCGCCATAGAGGTCGCGAATGTGTCCGTCGGCATAACATATCTTTCCGTTGGCGCAGATGTTCCTTACCTTGAAATCGGGATAGGAGGAAGGTTTGCGCAGCAGGGCTATCTGATCCTCGCGTCCCAGTTCGAAGCGTTCGATCTGCAATCCGTGATGTTTCTGTTGGTATTCGTAGAATCCCTTGATGAGTGCTATGGTTCCGTCACAGAAATCATCTTTCATGGGGAGTGGCGTGTCGAAGGTGGGCCATGAGCGGTCGATGGCTTTGTGGAAGCGCAATGTCTCTCCTGCCTCGGCAAAACCGCTCAGGAAATACTCTTTCCCATCGCGCATCTCCTTGCTCGAATAGAATCCTGTGCATCCTCCGTGATCGCTGTGATAGTGCGACAGCATCATGTAATCCACATCCTTTCCCTGGGGATTCACACGGCTCACGTAGCGGGCTATCCACTCGCCTGCGTGTTTCTCCTTGTTAGGCAGGATGGGGACTGCCTTTTTTCCTCTGCCTGCCGCATCATGGTCTCCGCAATCCAGCAACATGGTGGTTCCATCTGGGAAGATCATGAACATGGATTCTGCCACTCCCGTATAGATGAAATGAATCTGGAACTGTCCCTTTTTCCATCCTTTCCAGGGTTTCCCTACTGCTGCATCATTCTCCCCCGCGGCAAACACCTTTTCCCAATCGTTGAGCCAAAGGAGTCCTGCCGTGGCAGCGGCTGATTTCATAAAGTCTCTTCTGTCCATACTTCTGATTGTTATTTATGTTCTCCGAAAGGCATCCATTCACTCTTGTCGTGGTGGAGTGGGAGAGGCTTCTGCATCGCCTGTTCCTTATCGGTGAATCGGATGGTCTCGCCTGCCTTTGTCTCGAAGCGGATGGTATAGTCATCCACTACGGAGAAGGCTTTCTTCGTCTGCAGTTGTTTTACGGGGATGGGAGTCTGCAGGGTGCAGGTGCCACCCTTCTCGCTCTCCACCTCTACAAAGACAGTCTTTCCCCCAGTACGTGTGGCACTGACGAGGAACGCACCTTGTGCCCTCATTCCAGCAAAGGAGGCATCGGCCCAACGCTTGGGACATCCGTTGAAGACGCGGATGCGGTCGCCCCAATCCTGCATATAGAACTCGTGGAGCGAGGACATGGCAGCCAGGGGTGTCTCGATGACAGGTCCTGATTCGGCATAGAGCGTGTTGGGCATCAGGAAATGAGACATGAAGATTTCCATCTGATCCAAGGCGTCATCGCCACGTCCTGCACTGGAGAGCATTGCCGATTTTCCGGTACGTGAATAGCCTTGGTCACCCTGCCATCGGTCGATGCTCAGTTCCATCTTCTTCTTGTCGGCGGGGTTGTTCCAGTCGAGCATGTAGTAGGGATAGATCATGAAGAGGTGGGAGTAGTGGCGGTGCGAGGTATCCAGGAACTCCAGTTCGTCGCTCACCTTGAATCCCGTCTCCTCGCTATATCGGAAGTCTATGAGGTTGTCCAGGCAATCCTTCCACTTTGCTTCCATGGGATCGTGCAGCTGGCAGATAGAGTTGATCTTCAGCAGGGTGATGAGGCCCTGTCTCAGGTTGGCCAGGTCGTAGTTGGTATTCTTTCCTGCAGGCTTTCCTACGGCATATTCGGGAGATGCCGTGCAAGGCAGGCAATATTTTCCCTCGTCGTTGCGTTCCATGATATGGAAGAACAGGTTCACGGCAGCCTTGAGCATAGGGAAGAGTTCGCGGCTCATGCGTTCTTTGTCGCCGTAGGCGTTGCATTGCAGCCAGTAGTAATGGAGTGTCCAAGCCAGATTACCCACCTCATATACGTTCCATTTCGCCCCATTCGGATCCAGTGGAGCATGGAAGTCGTAGGTACAGGTACGGGGGATAGCCATGGCATCGGTCCAACTCTCCTGTCCGCGTATGTCTGTCACGTTGCGAGTCAGGTTGTCGCGATGTGTGTATAGTCCGTCCCACAGCGGTTGTGCCAGGAAACCGAGGTTGGCTTTCGTCTGCCAGCAGTAAGTCAACTGAATATTCAGGTTCATCCAGATAGCAGGCCATGGTGTGTCGTAGTTTGGCCATACGCCCATCAGATCCACTACAGGGCATCCAGGTCGTGTCGTAGAGGCAAACTTGTAGTACTGTGCCCAGTAGAAACTCTCGTACTTCATGTCGGGGAAGGACAGGAAGGCAGCTTGCTGGTAGAAGTTGTGCCACCACCGACGATGGGCCGTCGTGCGTTTCTTCTCCTTCACGTTCACCTCGTTCTTCAGTAGCGTACGTGCCTCCTCCAGTGCAGAGTTCACATCGTCGGCCTTGGTCACGGTAGCCAGCACACGCAGCGATGTGCCCTCTTTTGCCTCGTGCCATCCCACTACGTAGGCTCCTCCGATATGTGTGAAGACCGTGTCCTTGACCAGGGGCTGGATGAGATAGTGGAAATCACCCTCGTCCTGACGCGTAGGTGCAGGGTTGGATTCCTTGCGACTGTTTACATAGCCCAAGGGATAGTCATTTTCGATGATGCAGCGGGGGCTGATGGCTTTCTGTGGAACGAAATCCCATTGCACGTCCATCCCCTCTCCCTTGCATTGCGATTCGAACACGATGACGTTGCGGGTAGAGAGGACATAGGTACGGAAATCCAGTTCGCCCTTGTCCGTGACGAAAGTACCCGTGGTTTCGGCATCGTAGAGGGAGAGGTGCATTTCTTCCTTCTTCACGTTGCCTTTGGGAGCCAACGTGAAGTAGCCGATGGGCAGACGTGCGGAATTGAATGTGCCGTAGGGTTGGCGTATTTCCGTCACATCGCTGCGTCCTACATTCAGGCGATAGACATTGTCTCGCAGTTTGTACATATTGACTCCCAGCAAGCCGTTTCCCATCAATGCGCCAGCGTAGTAACCACTGCGTTGTCCGAAATCCCTCTGTGGCATCTCGGGGTCGCAGGACACTTGATTCCAGTACATATCATGCTGAGCCAAGAAGGAAGCCCAGTCAATCTTCTTCTGCAATTTCCCGGCTTGGGTGATGTTGCAAAATGAGAAGAGTAGTGTGGCAGTAACTGCCAAAATTGTTTTTTTATTCATTATTTATTGATTATGATATTTGTTTATTTGCGTTCTCCGAAAGGCATCCATTCACTCTTGTCGTGGTGGAGTGGGAGAGGCTTCTGCATCGCCTGTTCCTTATTGAAGAGTCGGATGGTCTCGCCTGCCTTTGTCTCGAATCGGATGGTATAGTCATCCACTACGGAGAAGGCTTTCTTCGTCTGCAGCTGTTTTACGGGGATGGGTGTCTGCAGGGTGCAGATGCCACCCTTCTCGCTCTCCACCTCTACAAAGACCGTTTTGCCCCCAGTACGTGTGGCACTGACGAGGAACGCACCTTGTGCCCTCATTCCAGCAAAAGAGGCATCGGCCCAACGCTTGGGACATCCATGGAAGACGCGGATGCGGTCGCCCCAATCCTGCATATAGAATTCGTGGAGCGAGGACATGGCAGCCAGGGGAGTCTCGATGACAGGTCCTGATTCGGCATAGAGCGTGTTGGGCATCAGGAAATGAGACATGAAGATTTCCATCTGATCCAAGGCATCATCGCCACGTCCTGCACTGGAGAGCATGGCCGATTTTCCGGTACGTGAATAGC
>DCHV01000100.1:15487-15909 GCA_002314945.1 Prevotellaceae bacterium UBA1743 | reverse complement strand
ACTCAACTGAAACACACGCTCGAATCCAAAATCATTTGCAACCTGTTTATGGCAGGACAAATCAATGGAACGACAGGTTACGAGGAAGCAGCAGGTCAGGGTATCGTAGCAGGTATAAATGCAGCGATGAAATGCTCGGGAAATGAAGAATTCATTATGCAGAGAAACGAGTCGTACATAGGGGTGTTGATAGACGATTTGGTAACAAAAGGAGTAGATGAACCTTATCGGATGTTTACAAGCAGAGCCGAATATAGAATTCTTCTTAGACAGGACGATGCTGACGCACGACTTACGGAGCGTAGTTACAAGATTGGTTTGGCTACAAGAGAGCGATATGAAAACTGGCTAAGGAAAAAGGAATATATCGAAAGAATCGAACAATTCTGCCAGGATTATAGCGTAAAAGCATCTTACATCAA
>DCHV01000100.1:4247-15367 GCA_002314945.1 Prevotellaceae bacterium UBA1743 | reverse complement strand
GTATTGGAAAATATAGACGAAAGAAACGAAGAAATCATCGAAGCTGCTGAAATCAGATTAAAGTACAAAGGCTATATTAAAAGAGAAACTGAGATCGCAGAAAAAATGCAGCGATTGGAAAACATCCGTATAAAGGATAAGTTTGATTACGATTCGCTTCAATCACTTTCCACGGAAGCAAGACAGAAACTGAAGAGAATAAATCCAGTCACACTTGCACAAGCAGGAAGAATACCAGGAGTGTCACCGAGTGACATCAATGTATTATTGGTACTTCTTGGCAGATAAGTTTCACGTGAAACGAATCTTGAATGATAGAAGTATAAATCATTGTAATTTGGAAAGATACAGATATTCTACTTGAACGGAATTTGAGGATAATAAGCTGAAAAGAGTATGAAAAGAGAGGCAGAAAACACAAGAAAGGCTAAACTGAGAGAAATAGCCTTAAACCTCCCTGAATGCCCAGGTTGTTATCAGTACTTAAATGCGGACGGAGAAATAATCTATGTAGGAAAGGCTAAGAACTTAAAGAGAAGAGTCTATTCATACTTCTCGAAAGAATTGGACAATCGGAAAACAGCCATTCTTGTAAGTAAGATACACGACATAAAATATATCGTTGTAAACACGGAAAAAGATGCGTTGTTGCTGGAAAACAATCTCATCAAGCAATGGCAACCTAAATATAACATACTACTGAAAGATGGAAAAACATACCCAAGTATAGTAGTTACAAACGAGTATTTGCCACGGATCTTCCAGACGAGAAAGATTATAAAGGGATTTGGCACTTATTTCGGCCCATACAGTCAGATTTCAACGATGAATATGCTTCTGAGCCTGATTAAAGATCTATATCCATTGAGAAGGTGTAGAGAGAAAATCACAAAGGAAAGCATCTTAGAGGGGAAGCATAGGTTATGCTTGGAATACCATATAAAGAATTGCAGGGGGATATGCCGAAACTTGGCAGAGAGAGAGGAATACATGAAAAATATCGGTGAATGCATAGAGATATTAAAGGGAAACACATCCGACTTACAACGCAGAATGATGCAAAAGATGCAAGAATTGGCAGAAAATATGCGTTTTGAAGAAGCAGAGATAGTAAAAAAGAGGTATCTGTTGTTGGAAAACTACAGGAGCAGAAGCGAAGTAGTAAGCAATACGCTGAAGGACATAGATGTATATAATATAGAGGATGATGAGAAATCTGCTTACGTAAATTACCTACATGTAACCAATGGTTGCATCACACAGGCATTTACCTTCGAGTATGCAAAGCGATTGGACGAGGAGAAAGAAGATATATTGGTTGCAGGAATTATCGAAATGAGGGAACGTTATCATAGTGATAGCAAAGAACTTATCATTCCGTTTCCCGTGGAACTACCTTTGGAAGGAATAGCTGTCACAATACCACAGAAAGGGGACAAAAAGAAACTTCTGGATTTATCTAAACTGAATGTTCTACAATACAAGAAAGACAAGATAAGTGCGAGCGACAAACTGAATCCCGAACAAAAGCAAACAAGAATACTGACTGAATTACAAAATGCATTAGGACTTACCACTATTCCATGGCATATAGAATGTTTCGACAATTCGAATATCAGTGGAGAAGATGCGGTAGCAGGATGTATTGTATTCAAAAGAGGAAAACCGAGTAAAGAAGACTACAGGAAATACATCATCAAGACCGTCGAAGGGGCAGATGATTACGCAAGCATGAAGGAGGTGGTTTTTCGCCGATATAATCGATTGAAGGAAGAACAGGGTGAGATGCCCGACTTGATTATTACAGATGGAGGCAAGGGACAAATGGAAGCTGTCAGAGAGGTAATCGAAGACAATCTGCATCTGTCAATTCCAATTGCTGGATTGGCAAAGAATGACAGACATCGTACGAATGAACTATTGTTTGGATTTCCACAACAAGTAATATCTCTACGTGTGGACAGCAATCTGTTTCAGTTCCTCACCAAAATACAAGACGAGGTACATCGCTTTGCGATCACTTTCCATCGCGACAAAAGGAGCAAGCATCAAATAGAAAGTGAATTGGATGCAATAAAGGGGATTGGACCTAAGACAAAAGAACTGCTCCTGAAGAAATGGAAGAGTGTGAAACGATTGCGGGAAGCATCATTGGAAGAATTGGAATCTGTGATAGGAAAGAGCAAGGCAGAGATACTGATGGCTTTCTTTAAGAAAAGTTAAGAATGGGGGATGGAAAATAATAATTGGACGAAATAGTGTATCTTTGCCAACGAAAAGCAAGAAGAAAATGAGAGCGGTTATTCAAAGAGTTCAGCGAGCAAGTGTAACTATCGATGGTGTTGTAAAGAGTCAGATAGGAAAAGGCTTCCTCATTCTATTGGGAATTGAAAACGAGGATGATACAGAAGATATCGAGTGGCTTGCACGAAAAATTGTAGGTTTACGGGTCTTTGATGACGAAAATGGTGTAATGAATTGCGACATCACCCATATTCAAGGTGAAATTCTCGTAGTGAGCCAATTTACGCTCATGGCAAGTTACAAGAAGGGGAACCGTCCCAGTTGGCTGAGAGCAGCTGGCCATGAGAAGGCTATTCCAATGTACAACCAATTCGTAGAGGAGTTGTCCTTCAAACTGGGAAAAGAAGTAGGAACTGGAGAATTTGGTGCGGATATGAAAATAGAATTACTGAATGATGGCCCTGTAACTATTTGCATGGATACTAAGAACAAAGAATAAGAAGACGGATGACTATTCAAGAGGCTCAACACAAAGTAGATGAATGGATTAAGACATTCGGAGTTCGGTACTTCAACGAACTGACAAATATGGCATGTTTGACAGAGGAAGTTGGAGAACTTGCCCGTGTCATAGCCAGGAAATACGGAGAACAATCCTTCAAAGAAGGTGAAAAAGACAATCTGTCCGAGGAAATGGCAGATGTGCTATGGGTATTGATTTGTTTGGCAAATCAGACAGGAGTCGATCTGACGAAAGCATTGGAAGAGAATTTCAAGAAAAAAACAGAGAGAGACAATACAAGACACAAGGATAATAGTAAACTAACAGATAATGAGTGAATTAAACAAGTATGAGCAGGCATTGAACAAATATTGTACTGCAATAGATGACAAGAAGATAACCGAGGTTGTCACGAAGTTGATCAATGAAAAGGTAATAGAAAACAACACCAAAGAGGTGAAGCGATTTCTGTTGGGAAGCATCGAGTTAACTTCGCTGAAAAGCACTGATAATGAGGATAGTATATTACGATTGACAGAAAAAGTCAATTCATTCGAAGAAGCCTACCCTACCCTACCTCATGTAGCCACCATCTGTGTATATCCATGTTATGCCGAGATTGTGAGCAAGAGTCTGGAAGTGGAAGGTGTGGAAGTTGCCTGTGTGAGTGGTAATTTCCCTTCGTCACAGGCACTTACAGAAGTAAAAACAATAGAGACAGCATTGGCTATCAAGGATGGTGCTACGGAAATAGACATCGTGATGAATGTAGGAAAATACATCAATGGCAATTACGAAGACCTCTGCGACGAGATCAGTGAACTGAAAGCAATATGTGGAGAAAAGAAATTGAAGGTGATTCTTGAAACAAGCCTGTTGAAGAATGCAAGTAACATAAAGAAGGCAGCAATCTTGGCCATGTATGCCGGAGCTGACTACATCAAGACAAGTACTGGAAAAGAAAATTCTGTTGCAACCCCCGAATCTGCTTACGTGATGTGCCAAGCCATAAAAGAGTATTTCGAGGAAACAGGTATTCAGATCGGCTTCAAGGCGGCAGGTGGATTGAACACCGTCCGTGATGCTGTGGTGTACTACACGATAGCAAAGGAAGTGCTGGGAGAAAAATGGATGACCAATGAATGGTTCCGTCTCGGAACAAGCCGACTTGCCAATCTTCTGCTGAGTGAAGTGGAAGGGAAAGAAATTTGCCATTTTTAGCGCTTCGAGAGTGTCTGATACTGTGTCCATGCCAAGGACAAATCAAAATAAGAGATTCTCAAGCGGGAAAGAATAGCATTATCAAGCTAAAAGATAACAATTTATAGATGATATTTTTTGTATAAATAATTGAAATTTTAGAGCGTCTATGAGAAAAACTGGTATTTTTTTGGTAGTATTGGGGAGCATGATGCTCTCTTCATGTTTGGTGAGCAGAAAGAAATATGAAATTGCCGAAGCGGGACGTTGGGCAGCCATGTATAGCAGGGATAGTCTTGCAGATCTCTTGGATGGGAGCAGAACACAATGCGAAGGTCTGAAACGCGACACTGCCACATTGAGCAATAGCTTGAGAAATTACATGGGACTTCTGACAAGCAACATGAGCGAAAAAGACAAACTCAACTCGTTGCTGACGGAAAAGATGAAAGAGTTGGGTGAACGGGAAAAAACAATCGTGCAATTACAGAACCTGATAAACCAACAGAACGAAAAAGTAAAATCTTTGCTCAGCAGTGTGAAAGATGCGTTGATGGGATTCAACAGCGACGAACTCACGATTCGGGAAGAGGGTGGAAAGGTGTATGTGGCAATGAGCGACAAACTCTTGTTCGAATCTGGAAAAGCCATTGTGAACGAGCAGGGACGGAATGCGTTGGGAAAACTGGCAGAGGTACTGAACAAACAGACAGAAATAGATGTCTATATCGAGGGACATACCGACAACGTACCTATCAAGACTGCCGTTTATCAGGACAACTGGGATCTGAGTGTGATTCGTGCGACAAGTGTGGTACGTATTTTGACGGAAACCTACAATGTAAATCCTTTACAAATTCAGCCTTGCGGAAGAGGGGAATTCAAACCTATTTCCGACAACGGATCATCTGATGGGAGAGCCAAGAACAGACGTACGGAGATCATTATGGCTCCTAAATTGGATAAGTTATTCCAGATGCTGCAAAACAATCAGTAAGGACGATTGCTCACGTAATCCACATACAATCGAAGGGATTCTGCCACAGCAGAATCCTTTTTTTCTTCAATCAGGCCGTTGGCCATCATGCGAAATTCGCTCATCTGCCAGGATGCATATTCGATACCTCCTTGTTCAATGGTGAATCTTACGAGGTCATCTATTTCCTCCTGAGTAGCCGTCATAGCCCTTACATGGCTCGCTTTCAGCATCATATCTTCATCAGGATGTTTGCGTAGAGCATATAGGACAGGCAATGTCAATTTGCCTTCCTTCATGTCATTTCCTGTAGGTTTGCCCACATCGTGCGAATTGTCGTAGTCGAAAATATCATCGCGTACCTGGAAGCTCATACCCAACAATTGTCCGAATCTGCGCATCCTCTCCACATCTTCGGGAGTAGCATCAGCCATCAACGCCCCACCCTGAGCAGCCAGAGAAAATAGGGAAGCCGTCTTGTGACGAATCACATCGAAATAGGCAGATTCGTCATATTTGTCAGTAAAAGTATTTGACAACTGGAGGAGTTCACCATCCGCTAAACTCTGTCCCAATTGAGAGACGAGCGAAAAGAACTGAGTGGATTGAGTAGCCGCTGCATATTGTAGAGCTTTACTCAGGAGGAAATCCCCCGACAAAACAGCCACTTTGTTTCCGAAGCTTGCGTTTACGGAAGGCTGGTTTCTTCTTCTGTCACTCTCATCTACCACATCATCATGCACCAGAGAAGCCGTATGAAGGAATTCAAGCGCAAGTGCCACCTGATAGACACTCGGATTCACATTTCCTACATATTTCGCAGAGAGTAGCACCAACATGGGGCGCATTCTCTTTCCAGAATGTTGAGACAAATGAGTAAGCACTTTCTGCAGCAAAGGATTGTCATGCTGCAGAGATTGTTGGAACAGGCTTTCGTACGTAGCAAGTTCTTCGGCAATCGGAGCTTGTATTTCGGCTATGTAATCCACAAAAAAGTTTTTTGGTATGCAAAATTACACAAAAAAGATGACCAATTCGTGATTTTTCCCTAATTTTACACACAAAAACAGACAAACGATGCCGAAACTATATCTTCTGGACGCATACGCTCTCATTTACAGGGGCTACTATGCATTTATCAAAAGCCCCAGAATCAATTCACGAGGCGAAAACACATCTGCCATCCTTGGGTTTACCAATACATTGGAAGAAGTACTCACCAAGGAACAACCTACGCACATTGGAGTGGCGTTCGATCCTCAGGGCCCTACCTTCAGACACGAGGCATACCCCGAGTACAAGGCACAGAGAGAGGAAACACCAGAGGCGATACGTTTTGCCGTACCTTATATCAAACGGCTCTTGCAGGCATATCGGATCCCCATTCTCGAGGTGAAAGGGTTTGAGGCAGACGATGTCATTGGCACGCTATCCAGACAAGCTGACGAAGCAGGAATAGAGACCTATATGATGACCCCCGACAAGGACTATGGGCAATTGGTCACCTCGCATGTGAGGATGTACCGACCTGCACTGGGGAAACAGGAAGCCGAGATTTTAGGTCCCGAAGAAGTGATGCGCAAATGGGGAATTACTGATCCGCTGCAAGTCATTGATATCCTGGGATTGATGGGGGATGCGTCCGACAATATTCCCGGCTGTCCCGGTGTAGGCGAAAAGACGGCAATCAGCCTTGTACAGGAATTTGGAAGCATCGAGAATCTGCTTGAAAACACGGACAAACTGAAAGGCGCCAGAAAGGATAAGGTAGAAGTCAACCAGGATATCATCCGCAAAAGCAAATGGTTGGCAACAATACGGCTGGATGTACCTATCCAATTGGATATGAAGGAACTGGAGCGAGTGGAGCCAGATGCTGCCGCACTACAAGGCTTGTTCGAGGAACTGGAATTCAAGACATTGATGCGTCGCAAGCAGGAAGCAAGCCCCAAGATGCCTCAGAAAAAAATGGCCGTGCAAGGAGACTTGTTCGAGGGGTTTGGAAGCGAGGAAACGGACGCGCCAACGGACCTCTTTACTTTCGAAGAAACAAATGGACTTGATTCTGTCCACACCCTCAATCCATCCTATACTCTGGTAGAGACAGAGGAGCAACGCAAGGAATTGGTTCGGACACTCCTCGGTGCAAAGGAGGTTTGCATGGACACAGAAACAACCAGTACAGAAGCCATCAATGCAGAATTGGTCGGACTTAGTTTCAGCATACGCGAAGGGGAGGCATGGTACGTTCCATGCCGGAGCCAGGAAGTGGTGGACGAACTGAGGTGCGTCTATGAGAATCCCGATATCCTGAAAATCGGTCAGAATCTGAAATACGATCTGCAAGTCCTTCTGAATTACGGAATTGAGTTGAAAGGTACCATGTTCGACACCATGATTGCCCACTACCTGCTGCACCCCGAGATGCGGCATGGAATGGATTATCTGGCCGAAGCATACCTACACTATCAGACGATACATATCGAAGAACTCATAGGCAAAGGAAAGAACCAGAAATCCATGGCCGAATTGGATCCTCGCGACGTGTATGTCTATGCTTGCGAGGATGCCGACATCACACTGAGGCTCTATCACTTGTTCCAGAAACAGATAGACGAGGAAGGGTATGGCCCCTTGTTCAGAGACATCGAGATGCCACTCATGCCGGTGCTGGCATGTATAGAGCGGAATGGGGTGAACATAGACAAGGATTCCCTCCGCGATACCTCCATCCTCTTCACCGAAGAAATGAATCGGATGGAACAAGAGATACATCAGATGGCAGGGATGAACTTCAACATCTCCTCGCCCAAACAAGTGGGAGAAATACTTTTCGACAGGCTCCAGCTCATGACCAAAGCCAAAAAGACCAAGACAGGGCAATACGTCACAAGCGAGGAAATCCTGGAAGGTTTGAAGGGGAAACACCCTATCGTTGAGAAGATTCTGGAGTACAGAGGATTGAAAAAACTACTGAGCACCTATATCGATGCCCTACCCCAACTGGTGAATCCACGTACAGGACTTATCCACACCTCCTTCAACCAAACCGTCACAGCCACGGGACGCCTGAGCAGCAGCAACCCCAATCTGCAGAACATTCCCGTCAGAGACGAACAGGGTAAGGAAGTGAGAAAGGCTTTTATCCCCGAGACAGGGCAATTGTTCTTCAGTGCCGACTACAGCCAGATAGAATTACGCATAATGGCCCATCTGAGCGGCGATAGCAGCCTGATTGAAGCATTTGTACAGGGACACGACATTCATGCAGCCACAGCGGCCAAAATATTCAAAAAAAGCCTATCCGAGGTCAGCAGTACAGAACGCAGGAAGGCAAAAACCGCCAATTTCGGTATTATCTATGGCATCAGCGCCTTTGGATTGGCAGAACGGATGGGAGTGAGCAGGACAGAAGCAAAGAGCCTCATCGACGAATATTTCGCTACATACCCAGGAGTAAAGGACTACATGACACGAAGCATCGAAATGGCACGTGAGAAGGGATATACCGAAACCATCTTCCATCGCAGATGCTATCTCCCCGACATCAACAGCCACAATGCCATCGTACGAGGATATGCCGAACGCAATGCCATCAATGCACCTATCCAGGGAAGTGCCGCCGACATCATCAAGATAGCCATGATACGCATCTGCCAGAAGATGAAGGAGAGACACATGAAGAGCAAGATGATTCTGCAGGTACACGACGAACTCAACTTCAGCGTTGTACCCGAGGAAAAGGAGCAGTTGGAACAACTGGTCATCCACGAGATGGAGAACGCCTGCACGCTACTCGTTCCCCTGATTGCCGATTGCGGATGGGGACAGAATTGGTTGGAGGCCCATTGAACAGGCCTACAGCCTCTTCCTGCTATTCGTACAGATAGAACATACGTTCCATCATCTGCCACTTCTCATCGCTTGTGGCATTGGCATCACAGCCCTGGAACTGACTGACAAAAGCTTCCCATTCCGCCTGACGAGGCAGTGTGGCAAGGCGAGCCATAGACGCATCCCAGTCGAAGTCCAATGGAGCATCCACAATCATCACCAAGGTATTGCCCAGGATGTAAATCTCCATCTCCAGGATACCCACCTCGCGTATGCCGTCACGAATCTCTTTCCAACTGTACTCGGCAGAATGCCACTTGATGTACTCACGACGAGCCTCTTCACTTGAACTCAGCTCCAGTGTCTGCACGAAGCGCTTTGTAGACACCCCATACTCCTTTTGTCTATATCCTTCCATAATTCGTCTGTAGTTTTGAAAAACATGCGGTAAAGGTAGTCACTTTCTCCGAAATGAGCAAGAAGTTTCCTGAAATCTCTCCCATTTTGATTCCTCTCGTCCCTCAGGGGCCCTTTGTTTCTTCAAAAGGCCGACTGCTGGGCTTGGGGACAAGAGGTTAGGCTTTTACCCAGCAGGGGTTCAACATGATATTTCGCGCACACACAGGGAGAATACCGTGGCCATAACGTATTCCTTATCGCTGACTTATGTCTGGCTTATGTGTGCGTTGCAAAGGTATGCAGATTTTCCCATCCCTGTATCACTTGTAACAAACTACCGCCCATTCTGTAACAAAGTAGTTGCTGCAAGGTTTGTGTGTGATTCTTGGATCAAATGAGGTCTTCTCCCGTTGAAAAAACAAAAACCTAAAAACACTTTGTGACGGCTTTCTTTAGGTGGGTTCAGTCATTGTTCATAGACAAAAACCTAAAAAACACTTTGCGATGGCCCTCCTTAGAGTTCTCTGCGAGACCTCTGTAGCTGTGAGCCCTTCCTTTTTCCTTGTGAAACCGCAAGCGGTCTCACAGACAAAAAGCAAGTACTCACATCTACCAAGCCATCCCAAAGCGATAAACCAATCGCTCGTTCCTCGCTAATAAACCATTTTTCCTTTGCCCAATCCTTGTTGTCACATTTCTCGGAGTCAGAATCCTCAGCTGTGGTTTATTCCCCGAAGGGGATGGTTTATGGCCTTTGTGGACTTCGGCAGATAGCTGTTTTCAAAAATATCTGTGAACTGGTTCACAAGGATTTTTGGAAGCAGATAGATGCGGAATCGTCGCAGATGATTCTATAGAAGAAGTCCATAAAGGGGTTTTTTATGTTTTTGTCGAAATCAAAAAAAGTCCAATCACATCTTCACACCATTTTCCCCAGGTAAGCCCAAAAAGCCATCGTGATGTTGTCATTATGGTCATTAGTCATTAGTCATTAAGCGAAAATGAAATGCGTTTTTGAGCTCAAAGTAAATAGATATATTTATATATAAATATATCTATTTACTTTGGCGGAAATCGGCGACATCCGAAATCCTTAATGACAAATGACTAATGACCATAATGACCAAACGGGTCATCGAGGGATAGTCAAAATTTTAATAACTCCACTATGTAACCTACAACTACCTCACTTTTAGCAGTTTCACGCCGTGCGAGGGGATAAAGAAATTCGTATCACTAATATCTTCCTGACGCCACAAATCGCGATACTGAGTATTTTTCAGCCCCAGTATGGGCAGATATTTAGCAAAGTAAACATTGACATCCGTATCATTGAGATTGAAGATGCCCACAGCGTGTGTGCCGTCCGAGAGCTGACGCATCCACACCTGTATGCTATCCTGGTTCACCACTTGCGCTGCCTGTTCGCCCAAAACATCCTGGTTTACAGCAATCACCTCGTTGTTGCAGAGCAGATTGTGGGTAAAGTCATCCATTTCTGTCAGGTCGCAACCAATCAGCAGATTAGCAGCCAGCAGACACCACAAACTGATGTGTGTGTACTGTTCATCGGGTGTCAGGTTGGTATCACGCAGGTTGGCACTCCAACCCAGACGGCCTACAATCAGCATATCAGGCTCCGTTTCATGCTTCTTGCCGTAGCTGCACCAGTCATACTTCAGGTAATCCACACCCCACGAGTTGTACGTTTCTGCATCCAGTAGATCGTGATCCAAACTGCCCAAGAATACCACACACGTTTTTTTCAATTTATCTTGTTTCATATCAGGAATATGTATTGTCATTATTCTCTTTTCTTTGCAAAGGTTAGCAAAGAAATCGAGTCACGCAACTTGTAGTTTAATTTTACGAACTATTGATTTGAGATAAGTTTTTTATGTTTCGCAAGTCCTTTAGTCACTATTTTCAGTTAGATTTTCAGTGAAGATTTTAAAAATCCAACAT
>DCHV01000100.1:2436-4221 GCA_002314945.1 Prevotellaceae bacterium UBA1743 | reverse complement strand
GAAAATATAAAGGCATTTCATTGATAGGTCGAGCAAAGATATGGGATTTCAGGCGGAATGGGCTATACCACACCATGCCGAGCGTACAAACAGAATCTCCCGGGCCTTTTGAAAGCTCGGGAGATTCTTGTATAGAGGGGCTGTACCGTTGATTATGGATTATTTTCCGGAATATGCAGTGACAGTGAAATTGCCCTGTTCTTCCGTTATCGTTGCATTTCCTGTCATCGCAGGATCGACATACAGGGTGTGAGTACTTCCTCCTGTTCCCGCATTTTTGAGCCAGTAGTCTAAGCAAAATTTAGCACTAACATCCGTAGCCAGCATCGTCACTGAAGACAACTTACTACAACCATAGAACATATATGAATAGCAACCATTCGCCAAGGTGGTCGCAGGAAGGGCGGGGGCTGCCTCCAATGCTGTACAACCATAGAACATTTTTTGATAGCAAGATGCCGCCAAGGTGGTCGCAGGAAGGGCGGGGGTTGCCTCCAATGCAGTACAACCATAGAACATAGAATTATAGCAATATTCCGCCAAGGTAGTCGCTGGAAGGGAGGGAGCTGCCTCCAATGCTGTACAACCATTGAACATAGAATTATAGCAATTTTTCGCCAAGGTGGTCGCAGGAAGTTTCAAATCTGACGCAGAAACAATCTGTATAGCATCCCTAAACAAACCACAAAATGCGTAATAGGCAGAGAAGGAAAGTCCAGGGGTTTCACCATTAAGAAGATACATGATGTTTCCACCCACATTTACTTTTTTTGTTGTGGTGAATTTGTTATAATTGCTCGCGCCACTTGCTAATTGTGTATTCCCTGCGCTGCCTGCCTTGAAATACACTCTGTCGCCTGCGTTTAAAAGAGTAACCGAAGTGCTGCCTACAGTGAAGTCATTCCAATTGTTACCGCCGTCGGTCGAATATTGCAGGCTTACGGTCGGAGCCGACTTGCCTACTGCACTCATGCTTACCACAGCCTCTGCTTCCACTGCCTCGAAATAGAACCAGTCGGATCTGAAGGTCGGGGTCTGGGTAAAGGGATACACCTTGTTGCGCGCAACAGTTGCTGTACCATTTGCTTTCATTTCACAAATCTTGGCATAGTCCTTCGTGTTGTACTCAATCTTGAGTTTCTCATAGCTTCTGGCTGGAACGGCCACATAGAAAGTCTTGCCGGTGCTTTCATCCAGCTGAACACCCTCTTCTCCGCAATCCAGTGATACACCACCTTTGGCAGCACCGTCGAGCACGGCAGCGTTTTCGCTAACGGTGAACTTGCCGCTCAGGGCTTTGGCGTCATCCGTGAGGGTGATTTTCTGCACCTTCTCTGTTCCCTTGAGGGTGAACTTCATCAGACCGCACAGGTTCTTGAAGTTCAGGTTCAGGTCGCTGCCCTCTGCGTACATTGGCAGGATGCCAGCTATACGGCCCTCAGCGTTATATACCTGAGTTGCTGGCAGGGTGGCGGTGGTGCCATCATAGATAGATGCAGGGTAGTATGCAGTGAAAGGAGCCGTAGGATCATCATCACCTGAGTTCTTCTTAGCAAAGATTGCCTCGGCAGGATTCGCTTGCGGAGTAGCCGTATAGACAATACCATTGATGGAAATCTCGTCTCCAGCCTCCCAGGATATCTTGTATCCGGCAGTGCCTTCGTCGCTGATGGTAGTACGGGTGGCGTCTGCCCCTTCCAGGGTAGCGCGAAACACCAATCCTTCTTTTTTGCCATTGTTTACATTCTCTGCAGGCTCAATTGTGTCATTCTGACATGCAGCTGC
>DCHV01000100.1:867-2263 GCA_002314945.1 Prevotellaceae bacterium UBA1743 | reverse complement strand
TGAATTTCAGGCGCCACATAAATTCTTTTTTCCATAGTTCTTTTTGAATTAAATAATGTTTATAGAAAATATATTACTTGATTGCTTTTATTCCATAGCACATCCATCCCCGCCCTGTTGCTCACATAACAGGGCGGAGAAAGAGGATAAAAACACAATACTATTGTATATTATATTGGTATTCAGCCACTTATACCCCCCCCTATTTTCATATCTAATATTTCCGAAAACGTCGGAAATAGTCAGAGGGGCGGAGAAAGTGGTGTTTCTATTCATTGTATTTCTAAAAGATACCGCAAAATTACACATTCCACGTAAGATTTCAAAGAAAGTCATGAATTATTATTGCAAAAAGAGTTCAAGCAGACACAGTAACACAGTTACACAGTTTGTTTTGCGCACACATATACAGCCGCTATTGACTCTCTCACCTCCCCTTAACGAAGACACTCGCATCCCCCTGATTGAGACGCGAGTATCTTCGTTTCACTTTTCCTCCGATGGAGAATTACATCATTGCTTTTATGGAGTGACTACTGTCCAGCCGTCCGGCTTGTTATTAGTTTTATCCCATATTGTATTGCCTTGGACTTCTGCATTCATTACATGGATGGTACCTGTGGAAGTGGTATTTTTCAGCCAATATATCAACGGAACAGTCGCGTCAAATCCTGCTGTGGCATCAATGGTGACAGATGAGATCTTACTGCAACCATTGAACATCGAAGCATAACAATTAGCCACTAAGGTGGTCGCAGGAAGGGCGGGGGCTGCCTCCAATGCTGTACAACCATTGAACATATATGAATAGCAACCATTCGCCAAGGTGGTCGCAGGAAGGGCGGGGGCTGCCTTCAATGCAGTACAACCATAGAACATTCTTTGATAGCAACATGCCGCCAAGGTAGTCGCAGGAAGGTCCGGAGCTTTGACAAGACTGGTACAACCATTGAACATAGAATAATAGCACTGTTCTTGCAGATCCGTTGCAGGAAGGGCCGGAGCATCGACTAAAGCGGTACAACCATTGAACATATCCTGATAGCAACTATTTGCCAGATCCGTTGCAGGAAGGGCCGGAGCATCGACTAAAGCGGTGCAGCCATAGAACATACCCTGATAGCAACTATTTGCCAGAGTCGTCGCAGGAAGGGCTGGAGCATTGACAAGATTGGTGCAACCATAGAACATACAGTTGTAGCAACTATTTGCCAGAGTCGTTGCAGGAAGGGCCGGAGCATTGACAAGACTGGTACAGTTAGCGAACATACTCATGTAGCAATTATTTGCCAGAGTCTTCGCAGGAAGTTTCAAATCAGATGCAGAAACAATCTGTGCAGCCTCCATAAACAAACCGTAAAATGCGCAATCGGCAGAGAAGGAAAGTCCAGGGGTT
>DCHV01000100.1:0-745 GCA_002314945.1 Prevotellaceae bacterium UBA1743 | reverse complement strand
TGAAATACACTCTGTCGCCTGCGTTGGAAAGGGAAACATTCATCTCTCCTACAGTAAAATCATTCCAACTGTTACCGCCGTCGGTCGAATATTTCAGGCTTACGGTCGGAGCCGACTTGCCTACTGCACTCATGCTTACCACAGCCCCTGCTTCCACTGCCTCGAAATAGAACCAATCGGATCTGAAGGAAGGGGTCTGGGTGAAGGGATACACCTTGTTGCGCGCAACGGTAGCTGTACCACTTGCTTTCATTTCACAAATCTTGGCATAGTCTTTCGTGTTGTACTCAATCTTGAGTTTCTCATAGCTTCCGGCTGGAACGGCCACATAGAAAGTCTTGCCGGTGCTTTCATCCAGCTGAACACCCTCTTCTCCACAATCCAGTGCTATACCGCCCTCGGCAGCATCGTCGAGCAGGGCTTCATCGGCGGTTACGGTGAACTTGCCGCTCAGGGCTTTGGCGTCATCCGTGAGGGTGATCTTCTGCACCTTCTCTGTTCCCTTGAGGGTGAACTTCATCAGACCGCACAGGTTCTTGAAGTTGAGAACATTCTCTGTCGCATTAGTGGCATACATAGGCAGGATGCCGGCAATACTGCCGTCGGCCTTATATACCTGAGTTGCGGGCAGGGTGGCGGTGGTGCCATCATAGATAGATGCAGGGTAGTATGCAGTGAAAGGAGCCGTAGGATCATCATCACCTGAGTTCTTCTTAGCAAAGATTGCCTCGGCAGGATTCGCTTG
>DCHV01000090.1:3499-4725 GCA_002314945.1 Prevotellaceae bacterium UBA1743 | reverse complement strand
ATATATATATAAATATATAATATAGGCTCTCTTTCATAGTTGCAAATCACACAAAACAACCGACACGGAACTGTGATAACTGTGTCTAAGATCGAGCGTGAAAAAACGAGAGTCGAGGAGGAAGGTATGTGTGTGCAAAACTAACTGTGATCTGTTACTGTGATAGTGTGTCTCAAGAAAAAGCCCGAGCCGAGAGTTGGCAAATTGAAATCTTCTTTTTATCTTTGTGGTCTGAAACAGAGGATATTGAGAGACAACAAATCATCATACAGACCTCATAACCCAGGGCATGACTACTACGCCCCAGGCATCTACCTCATCACAGTTGTGGTAAGAAACAGGGACATCCAGCGCACCATGTTCGGAGAACTGAATGATGATCTGAAAGCACCCGGGATGAGGTATTCGGATGTGGGACGGGCTGTGATGGAAGAGTGGAATAAGATACCTGCTTTTGAGGCCACCAAAGGAAGGAAGGTGGTAGTTCATAATGCCTGTTGTATGCCCGACCATTTTCATGGCGTGATAGAGGTCGTAGAAAAGATGGACAGGAGCGTGGGGCAGGTGATATGGGGATTCAAGGTTGCCTGTACCAAGAGATGGAGAGAGATCCGTAATACAGAGCCAAGGACGGCCGAGCAACCGTCCTTGGTTATGGCCTCTGGAACACCCGACCTGCACCGGATGTCGAAGAGACAGAGGGCCGCATACTACGCCCTGCACCCTGAGGCCCAGCAGCCGTTGTGGGATGACAACTACGACGACACGATCTGCCTGAGTGATCCATTGACGGGCGAATACAGCCAGCGACACTTCACGGCAATGCTGAAGTATGTGGATGACAATGCGCGGAGGGCGATAATGAGACGGCTACGCCCCCAATTCATGCAGAGGTGCTTGCATGTGAAGATAAGGGTGATGAGCAAGGAGGGGCGAGAGACAGTGAGGGATTATGCAGCCTTCGGCAACTTATTTCTCCTCAGGTGGGCAAAGAAGGTACAGGTCTTTTGCCACAGGAAGGCTGCGGATGGACATACGCCCTACGAGACGACGGCGGAGTACCAGAAGGAACGTGAGCAATGGGACAGGCAGATAATGGCTGGAGGTACGGTGATAGTGACACCCGGTATCTCGCGCGGCGAATATCTGATGAAGGAACGATGTATAGAGAAGGGCTATCCGCTGATACATCTGCAGAAAGAGCCGATAGGACGATACTGGAAACC
>DCHV01000090.1:0-3364 GCA_002314945.1 Prevotellaceae bacterium UBA1743 | reverse complement strand
AATCTGAACACACTGGCAGAAGAGATATGCAGATTTGATGGTGAAGCCGTCATGACCAACAAATAGACAGCCCCACGAACGACAACTATACACACTATTTGTCGAGAGTCACAGTATCACAGTTACACAGAAACACAGTTGTTTTTACACAACACATATCTTTGGCGTGAAGCGTGAAAATCTTTATTCCAACACCATCATATCAGCCAGCTGCAGAAAGTAGTCATTCGACCAGATGTCAAGTTCTCGCTTGTCGATGATGTATGGAATAACATCTGCTTTGACAGCATTTATATCTGCTGATGCCAGCCTGTTCTTTAACAGTTCGAGGAAGTGCTCTTTAGTGAGGTCTATTCCATTGAACTCCTGGGTTCTAACTTTAAGATGTTCGAAATCCAGGGGTACACGATTACGCACATACCACTCAAAATCATACCAGTCACGACCCTTTATACGATTCTTCCAGGCACGGAACGTAAGTGCATGCATTTTGCCTGCATACAGGTCGGGAAGTGCGAAACAACGCGTAGGGAACGAGAATGGCTGAAGCAGAAGCCTCTGCTCGGTATTGAATGAAAGAGGCGGATTGGTATCGACCTCAATCTTTATCTTCAATGACTTCTCTGTTTGGAACGTGATATTATACACATCTGTATTGTCCTTGAGAAAAGCAGATTCCACCTTGCCGAAATTTCGCTTGTCTTTCTTTGTGATGGTTACTTCTCTTCCGAGCAGACGAGCTTCCTCTATGATGGCAGGGAAGTAGGTCTCAAGTTTGAAGTCGGAATTCTTCTCCAACAGAGAGAAGTCCATGTCTTCCGAATAACGTCTTAACCCATGAAAGATTCTGAGGCATGTACCTCCATAGAAGGCCGCTTCCTTGAAGAATCCCCCTCTATACAGCCCACTCAATACTACATGCTGCATCACCTCGTACAGTGCGTTCTTGCGGTCATTATCACCGGCAATAGTATGCCGATGAAGCATTTGCTCAAAGATGTCTTCCATGCTTGATGTACTTTATTAGTGTCTGAATGCTGAACTCCTTGCGGCTCACCAATGCACATTGCTCAAGAACCTGAAGATCGAAGTCCGCCAGAGCATCCACATCGAAACGGATATCCTCTTCCAGATACAACTCCACATCCCTCATAGAGCGGAGAAATAGAGACTTGCTGAAATTGATCACATCACACAGAGCCTTTTCGGGTGATGCAATAAGAAAGTTCACGTCATCAGCCTGTTCCATCCTTATGCCGAGATGGAAATATTCCGGCTGGCAGTTCTGGTAAGTGAAACTTCCAACGACATTCTCAAAGTCGCGGGAATGTTTGGTGGTAACAGATGTCACCAAATATACCCTTTCAGGAATCAGGCCGTAATATCTCAAGGCATACTCCCGACCTACGTATGAAGGGCCATAGAGATGATTGGCAATCAATTCCTTCGACAGTCCCTTGCCTGTCTCCGTGTTGCTTGCCACATACATTCCTTTTTTCAGTCGAAATATCTGTCCCGATTTTTCCAAAGAACGAGCCTTCTCGTTAATATGCTTACAGTTCGGGAAAATCGAACTCAGCACATTTACGTCAAATGGTACGTTTCCTATGTCTTGAAATGGCGTCATAAGATATTAAATACTGATTTCTGAGTGCAAAGGTAGTAATATTTCGTACAGGAAACAAACAAAATCATGTTTTTCTGTACGAAACACTACATAATCTACTTTTATTTACCATAATACACAGACACAGTATCACAGTTACACAGAAACACAGTTTGTCTTGCGCACAGTCGTTATAGAACGAAAAAAAATTAAAAAAAGTTCAAAAGTGACACATGGTTTTAGGGGTATCGCGTGTATAAGGTTATGGAAGGGTCAGAAAAAAAAAAGACAGACCGTTTTCGCGATCTGTCCTTCTCATTATTTCAGAATTTGCAACTTTACTTAGTAGCGTGCTTCTTGTCGTATTTCTCCCAGAGTTTCTCCTTGATGGTACGGGCTTTCTGTTCCTCGGTACTGCGACGGGCAGCAGCCTCGGCAGCGGCCTCTGCCTCGGGCTCGGCATAAGCATGACGGAAACCTTGCTGTACATCCCAGTAGCCACGGGTGAAGTCGGGGAATTCGACGGAGGCACAGTTGTGGTCCATACTGAGGGTACCCAGTTCGGCTAAGGCACACCATTCTGCCAGGTCATAGACATCAATATCGAGAGGCAGACCGTTCTGGAGGCAATACACCAGTCGTGCATCCATCGTGTAATCCATACCTCCATGACCCATTTCGCGGCCCAGTTCGCCGTACTTCTTCAGGATAGGATGGTAGTATTTCTGCATCAGGGCTTCGTACTCGTCATTACCCATGAAAGCATGGTCGTTGGGCAACTTGCCAGCCATTTCGCCCAGGTTCATTTCACCCGCATGTTGCTTGGACACATACAGTTTAGGCTCGGGGTACTTGGTAGCATAGCCACGTGTACCAGTAAGCTTGTAGAGGCGGTTGTAGGGCTGAGGAGTCATCACGTTGTGCTGAATCTCGATCACCTTACCCTTGGCTGTACGCATCAGGGTGGTAGTGTGATCACCATTGCGGAACTCCTGGCAGGGCTGACCTGTGACAGCCTCTACGCCTTCCTTGCCTGTAAAGCTCTCAGTATCCATAGCCACCAGCGTGCGGAAACGGTCACCACGATGGATATTCAGCGCCTGTGCCACGGGGCCAAGGCCGTGAGTGGGATACACATCACCACGGTTCTCCTTGTTGTACTTCAGTCGCCAATGCAGGTTGGAGGGGTCCGAGCCATCGGGGTTGTGCCAATACATCGTCCAGGTTCCCTTCTCGTTGAGCGTATGGATATAGGCACCCTCGGCACGGATTATCTCACCAAAGAGGCCTTGCTGAGCCATGTTGAGCGCACACATCTCGTAGTAGTCGTAGCAGCAGTTCTCGAGCAACATGCAATGCTTGCGGTTCTTCTCGCTGAGGTTGATGAGTTCCCAGCATTGTTCCAGGTTCATACAACTGGGCACCTCGATGGCGGTATGCTTGCCATTCTCCAAGGCGCACTTGGCGATGGGGAAATGATGCTCCCAGTCGGTAGTGACATAGATGAGGTCGATGTCCTCGCGTGCACACATCTCCTTGTAACCCTCGGCACCACTATAGATGTCGGCAGGAGCAAGGCCAGCCTCGCGCAGATATTTCTGAGCGGCCTCGGCACGTGGTTGTTCGTAGTCACACAAGGCTACGACCTGTACGCCAGGGATATGACAATAACGATTGACAGCCCAGGGGCCACGTCCGCCCAGACCTGCAAATCCCACACGTACTGTTTCCAGTTTGGGAGCTGTGAGTCCAAGCACA
>DCHV01000080.1:75061-75293 GCA_002314945.1 Prevotellaceae bacterium UBA1743 | reverse complement strand
CACTTTTAGATTAGATTATACAGAAACATCACCGCTAACAAAAAAAAACGCATTCTGTGTGTTAAAATTTTGTCAAATTCAAAAATTTCACAACCAACATTCTTCGAACTATACCCGTAGCCCCCTCGAAGTAATATCGGAGAAACATTATATCAGTTCCAATACACCTCCAATTTGCCTCCAATTTTTCGTGGATTTAAAACAAATCGGTCATTAGAAGTTGGTATTGAAG
>DCHV01000080.1:74861-75005 GCA_002314945.1 Prevotellaceae bacterium UBA1743 | reverse complement strand
ATATTGCGAATCAGTCACTTGACGAGATATTTCTTCCCGTCCTGAATGTAGAGGCCACGCTGGGGAGCCTGACAGGCAAATGGATATGCTCTGTGTCATCATGTGTAATAGCAAATCCTGTCATTATGGTCACGATGGTCATTA